>DRTC01000504.1 GCA_011372345.1 Candidatus Cloacimonadota bacterium | reverse complement strand
TGAACTCCGTGCTCTCAGTGTTTTAATGTTCGTTTTCATTCAAACAATCTCATTTGCTGATCATCCTTTTTCTCTTTTCTTTTATATTCAGATTTGGAAAATTCCAGCAGTTCCTTTTCGATTTTGTTCAGGAATGGACTCCTTTTTAATTTATACTCTTTACCCATTAGAAAACGTTTTTTAGCATTTGTCAGAATAAGAAATTTCTTCGCTCGCGTCATTCCCACATAAAGCAGTCGTCTTTCTTCTTCGACATCAGATTTCTGAGATTCAAAAAGCGAGTATGGGAGCAGTCCGTCTTCACAGCCAGCAATGAAAACGCATTGAAATTCCAGACCTTTGGCGGCGTGCAGAGTCATCAAACTTACCTTTTCCAGTTCCGGTTGGAAGGTGTCTATTTCAGTTCCGAGAGCGATATTTTTCAGAAGGTTTGGTAAATCCTGGAAATTAGTAGAGAAATCGATAAATTTCTGTAATTCTTCTTCGTTTTCATTTATAGGAAAATACTTCTCGATAAGAATCTGAATGATTTCAGTAACTGTTTTTTGCGAAATTTCCTGAAGAAAGGTGAGATCTCCAACCTTTAAAGTCTTACTAATTTTTTCCTTTAAAAAAACTTGTTCAGGATTTTGCCCAAATCTCAAAATCTCGATGATTGTCTTAACCGGCTCATTAGCAAAAAGAGATTCGGTCCCAACCATCTGGTATGGAATTTTGTGATCGATGAACGCCTTTTCCAAAGATTTCAGCTGGGCTTTTATCCTGCACAAAACTGCAAAATCGGAAAGACTGCCGATCTCCTCATTTTCCTGACCTTCCGTAACAGCGCTGTCCATCGAGAAAAAACCAAGTCCACCCATCATCTGTTCGATGGTTCGAGCCACGAATTCCGCTTCACTTTTATCCGACGAATTTTCCGTAATTTTAATCTTCACATCTGAAGGAATTCCCTGCAGGAAACTCTCTTCAACAGTTTTACTTGAAATAATTTTATGAGAAGCAGTTAAAATATTCTCCGAACAACGATAACTTTTCTGTAATTTGTAGATTGTAGTTTTTGGAAAATCCTCGATAAACTTCTTAATAAATTTTACATCTGAACCTCTAAATCCGTAAATCGCTTGATTCGGATCTCCGATTACACAAAGATTTGGTTTTTTGTCCGGTGTTAGAAATTTGATCATCTCGTATTGAGCAAAATTGATGTCCTGAAATTCATCGATCAGGATCCATTGAAATTTCTTTTGAGTTTGAGAAAGGATTTCAGGATATTGCTGAAATAGTCTATCCGATTGATATATGAGATCGTCGAGATCGAAAATATTTTGTTCTCTTACAATGTTCTCATAACTTGAAAAAATTTTTTCTAAATTTTTATCGGAAATATCATCTGAAAACTTCAACTCCTGTTTTAGTTTAGCAATCTGATTTGAAATTTTGTTGATCTGATTTTTCTCGACTTGAAAATTCTGCGAGATTATCCTCTTTTTGTCGTTTTCATCGATGATGGAGAAATTCCCTTTTCGCCCGGTTTTTTGAATATTTTGTTTGAGAAGATTGTATCCAAAAGCATGAAAAGTAGAGATCGAAATTTTATCAGCAGTTTTATCATCAAGCAAATTTATAATCCGGTTTTTCATCTCTTCTGCAGCTTTGTTGGTGAAAGTTATCGCTAAAATATTTTCCGGTTTGATCTTCTTTTTTTGGATAAGATTTGCGATCCTGACTGCGATAACACGCGTTTTGCCGGTTCCCGGACCAGCGATGATCATTGCCGAACCGGTAAAGTGTTCAACGGCTTTCTGTTGTTCGGGATTGAGACTTTCCATTAAATCCGATTTGGAAAATGAAATTTCGTTCTGAATTTCTTTTGATTGAGAAGTTTCCTGCTCCAATTTTAGTTTATGAAATTCCTCCAGATCAAAGTTTATCAAATTTCTTTTAGGAGGAATCTGCAGTTCATAAAAATCTCCAAACAGAGAATCCTGCGATTTCAAAGCTTTAATATCGTCATCATGGAAAACTTTAATTATCCCGAACTCTCCATCGAAACCTTCCTGAATGTAAATTTCATTATTCCGCATCCGCTTGATCGCTTCCGCATAAATCTGGTCGAATTCTTTTATTTTTTCGATAGGAAGATCAAGCAGAATATCAAGTTCGGAACCAAGATTTTGTAAAATGTTGAAATAGATTTTACTCACTTTTTTGGAATTAGGTCCGACACCTTCGATTTCTGAAATGATCTCTTTCAAGGGAATGATCGATTGAAATGGGATGATATTCTTTCGATATTCATCACGGTCGGAAAGTTGCACAACTCGATTCATCACTCCGACTGTAACTTTCTTTCCGCAAACCGGACAGATCCTTTCGTTTTTCAGAGTTTCCAGCGGATCCCAGCAAATCCCGCATTTACGATGTCCGTCATAATGATATTTTCCTTCCTGCGGAAAAAGATCGATCGTTCCCAGAAATTCTTTCGGATTCCCGATTTTAAGAGCATTTGTGATAGCATTATAGGAAAGTTCCGTATCGAATCGATTAGCATTACGACCGAGTTTTTCAGGAGAATGAGCATCGGAATTGGAAATGAGGGTGAATTTATCGAGGAAACTGCAGATCCAGTTCATGGGCGGATTGGAGGATAATCCGGTCTCGACTGCGAAAATATTTTCCGTCAAATCCTCGAAACATTCTTCAATCGTGTCAAAACCTGATTTATCTCCCAGAACCGAAAACCAGGGAGTCCAGATATGAGCCGGAACAAAGAAGATATTTTCGGATGCTTTCAGACAGATTTCCAGCAGATTTCTGGAATCAAGCCCTAAAATCGGTCGACCGTCAGAAGTGATATTTCCACCAATTTTAATGAGCGATTGCTGTATTTTCTCAACTGTTTCAAAATCGGGAGAGAATATAACATTGTGAACTTTCCTGACTTTTCCATTCTTTTTGTAAATACTGCTGATCTCAGAAGTGAGGAGGAAACGGACTTCTCTTTCTTTAAAACTTGCCAAATTTTTGAAATTTGGCAAGTTCAACAAATATTCCTTCTTCAATTTAAACAATCCCTGTTCCGCAGATTCGAGT
>DRTC01000503.1 GCA_011372345.1 Candidatus Cloacimonadota bacterium | reverse complement strand
TTCTAGCAGAACTTGTCATTTCGAGTATTTCTCTTTCTTGAAAGAGACGGATTCTTTCAAATATTTCTTATGAGAAATCTGCAACTCAAATTTGTAAATGAATTTTTAACGCTGAAGATTCTTCGAGAGAGAAGCAAGGGGAAATACTCAGAATGACAGAAAAAAATATGAAAAATAAAGAAATAATTTATCCTGACTACAACAATTCCATCCTGAACCTGATCTCAACAATCATGAAAACATACAATGTAAAGACTGAACACAATCCTCTCCAGCAGATCGATATCAAAGAACTCAAACAAAAGCAAAACATCATTTTAATGATCTTCGATGGTTTTGGTTATAATCTTTTCCAAAAATACAGGAAAACTTCCTGCTCATTTTTAGCCGAACATTTCATTGATAAGATCACATCCGTTTTCCCTTCTACAACCACTTCTGCTATGACAAGTATTTATACCGGAAAATCTCCGTTGGAACATGGAGCTTTAGGTTGGAGTTTATACTTCAAGGATTATTTCAAATTGATCGATTTTTTGCCCAATAAAGACAGCATTTCCGGTAATGCTTTGCATAAAGAACATTTCAATACTCATGATTTTCTTAATATTCCTAATATTTTTTCAAAGATAAAAAAGACTGATCCGGAAACTCAATTGTTCTATTTGAAACCAAAATACCTTGAAGATAGTATTTACTCAAAATATATGACAAAAAACGCTCTTGATCTATCTTTTGAAAACGACAAAACAATTTTTTGTCCGGATGATATAAATCTCAAAGAAAAAGGTAAAAAATTTATTCTTGTTTATTCTCCTTTCCCGGATAGTTTGGAACATGAAAATGGAGTTAATTCTAAAATCGTTGAAAATTACATTAAAGAAATTGATTTGAATTTGAAGAAATTATCCACAGAAGTAAAGAATACAACAATTTTTATTACAGCAGATCACGGACTGATAGATGTGAATAAATATTTTTATGTAAATGAAGATAAAGAATTGAATGATTGTTTGATCCTGCCTGCATTTCCCGAACCGAGATTTATTTCATTTTTTGTGAAGACTCATAAAATGAACGATTTTGAAACGATCATTAAAAGGTATGAAAAAGATTTTTTATTTATGAAAAGAGAAGAACTTTTTGATTCAAATCTATTGGGATTTGGAAAGCAGCATCCTAAAATCGATGACTTTATCGGAGATCATGTCGCGATTGCGATTGCTAATTCGGCGATGAAACCGATCTTCCTGCAGAACGGGAAGGATGAACATGAACTGAAATCGCATCATTGCGGTCTGACCAGTGATGAGATGTGGGTTCCTCTATTTAGGATCGATGTCTAAACTAACTTTACGAAAATTATCATTAAAGAATTTCTTATGCTACAATTTTCGTAAAAATAAAAACAAATGAAAAAAGAAAAAAAATCCATCGCATATTTAGAAGCAGGGATTTCGATATTGCTCAATATTATCCTCTTCATCCTGAAATATATCGTCGGAATAAAAACAGCTTCCATCGCTATCATTGCTGATGCCTGGCACACTTTATCGGATTCTTTTTCTTCGATCATCCTTTTTTTTGGAATTAAAATTTCCAACAAACCTCCTGATAAAGAACATCCGTTCGGACATGGTCGCGCGGAAATCATAGCATCTCTAATCATAGGAATTATTCTCACAATTGTAGCTTTCAATTTTTTAATTGAATCATTTCAACGATTCAGAGAACATCAAGCTGCAAATTTCTCGATGAAAGCAATTATCATCATCATCATCTCGATTGTTTTAAAAGAATTTATGGCTCAATTCTCATTCTGGGGAGCAAGGAAGACAAAATCAACTTTACTTTCCGCAGATGGCTGGCATCATCGCAGCGACGCTCTTACTTCATTAATGGTCTTGATCGGAATTTTTCTTGGAAAATATTTCTGGTGGATAGACAGTGTGATGGGATTTCTTCTTTCATTGATGATCTTTTATGCAGCTTTCAATATCCTGAAAAAATCTATCAGTCCCTTGATCGGAGAAGAACCGGATGAGGAAATCGTTCATAAAATCAAAGAAATAATAAACACAAATATCGATCAGGAAATTCATTTTCATCACCTGCATTATCATTGTTACGGAAGCCATAAAGAGATCACCTTTCATATCGTCCTTGCTCCTGATATGAAATTAGTCGAAGCTCATAATGTTGCTGATAAAATTGAGAAACTAATCAAATCAGAACTGGATATTGAAGCTACAATTCATGCTGAACCTTATCATAACGAAAACCTGCCAAATTTTTGAAATTTAGCAAGTTTGAAAGCAAAAATGACAAATCAGCAAAAAGCCTACATCTACGCAACATTCGCAGTTCTTCTCTGGTCAACCGCAGCATCAGCCTTCAAAATTTCATTAAGATATCTGGATTTTCTTCATCTGCTCTTATTTTCATCTTTTTTTGCTTCTCTTGTTTTATTTATTTTTTTAGTTATTCAAAAAAAATTCAACCTGATATTTTCTTTTTCCAGAAAGGAATACTTACATTCTCTTTTTCTGGGATTTTTGAATCCTTTTCTTTATTATCTGATTCTTTTCAAAGCTTACGAATTACTGCCAGCTCAGGAAGCTCAACCTTTGAATTTTATCTGGCCTTTGATGATCGTCCTTTTCTCGATTCCCATTCTCAAACAAAAGATCAAATTTAAGAATATCATTTCACTTTTGATCTGTTTTCTGGGAGTGATCATTATTTCTACTCAAGGAAATATTTTCAGTTTGAAATTCTCAAACTCATTCGGAGTTGGGCTTGCCCTTTTTTCATCGATCATCTGGGCTTTTTTCTTTATCTTAAATGTAAAAGATAAAAGGGATGAGATCGTAAAACTTTTTTTGAGTTTTATCTTTGGATTTTTTTATATTTTAATTTTCTCTTTTGTATTTGTGAAGATCGATTTTCCTTCAATAAAGGGAATTCTGGGAACAATTTACATCTCCTTATTTGAGATGGCGATCACTTTTTTTGTCTGGTTAAAAGCTCTGACTCTTTCCGATACAACTGCAAAAGTAAACAACCTTATTTATTTGACTCCATTTTTGTCTTTGATCTTCATAAACTTTATGGTCGGAGAAAAAATTTTACTTTCAACTTTTATCGGTTTAATTTTTATTGTCACAGGAATTTTAAGTAGCTCGGAACTTGTTCCGAAACCAGAAAATATTAGATGAGACAGAAATTTAAGAAAAAGGTTCAGAACAAGTTCTGAACTACGAGAAGCGTCTCATGAAATCCATAAATCCTTTTACAGAAAAAACGATCAAAGAATACAAAGAACATACTTCAGAAGAAGTAAAAATCCAAATCGAAAAGTCTCATCAGTCATTTCTTGATTGGAAAAAAACCGATTTTGAAGAACGAACCTGGCTCATGACCAAAGCTGCTCAAATCCTGCGAAATAAATCCGAAGAATATGCTGAACTGATGATGAATGAAATGGGAAAACTTTTCAGAAGCGGAAAAGCGGAAGCAGAAAAATGTGCCTGGGTTTGCGATTATTATGCCAAAAATTCTAAAAAGTTTTTAGAACCGGAAATCGTTGAAACAGATGCAACTGAAAGTTTTGTTACCTTCCAACCTTTCGGAATTGTACTTGCTGTCATGCCCTGGAATTTTCCTTTCTGGCAGGTTTTCCGATTTGCTGCTCCTGCTCTGATGGCAGGAAATGTCGGAATATTGAAGCATGCATCCAATGTTCCCGGATGTGCTTTAGCGATCGAAGATATTTTCAGGCAAGCAGGATTCCCGGAAAATGTTTTTAAGACTTTACTGATTGGAAGTAACAAAGTTAATGAAATTATTGAAAATACTTTGATAAAGGCTGTAACCTTGACCGGAAGTACTTCAGCCGGTAAATCAGTTGCTAAAAAATCAGGTGAAATGTTGAAAAAAACTGTTCTCGAACTTGGCGGAAGCGATCCTTACATTATCCTCGAAGACGCCGATCTGGAAAAAGTAGTTCCAATTTGTGTAACCTCTAAACTGATCAATGCCGGTCAGAGCTGTATTGCTGCGAAAAGATTTATTGTGGTGGAGAAAGTAAAAGAAAGATTTGAAGAACTTCTCGTTAAACAAATGTCGGCACAAAAAATGGGTGATCCAAAAAATAAAGAAACAACGATTGGTCCTCTATCAAGATACGATTTAAGAGACGAACTTCACGAGCAAGTTCAAAGAAGCATCGAAAAAGGTGCAGATTGCATTTTAGGTGGAAAAATCCCTGATGATAAAGGTGCATTTTATCCACCGACAGTTCTGACAAATGTCCAAAAAGGAACTCCGGCATATAATGAAGAATTATTCGGACCGGTTGCTGTCATTATTTCTGCCGGAGATGAAGAGGATGCGATCAGAATCGCAAATGATTCAAAATTCGGACTTGGTGCTGCAGTATTCACATCTGACGAAGAAAAAGGAAAAAGGATCGCTGAAAAAGAACTGGAAGCAGGATGCTGTTTTGTGAATGATTTTGTCCGTTCCGATCCGCGACTTCCTTTTGGTGGAATCAAGGAAAGCGGATATGGACGAGAACTTTCACACTATGGGATCAAAGAATTTGTGAATATTAAGACGGTTTATGTGAAATGATCGATGAAAACTTGCCAAATTTCTGAAAATTTGGCAAGTTTGTAAAGAGCATTGAAAAATCATTCAGCAAAATTCTTGACATAAAATCCTAAATAAATGCTCTAAATCTGGAGGTTTTAATGGGTACTTTTTATACAAGTTGCGAAGTTCAAAATCATATTAATAGAGCGAACAAAATAATTGTCAATAAACTACTTGTTGATACGGGAAGTGAATATACTTGGGTATCGGAGAATAATCTAAAAAAAATTGGAGTGATTAGAGAAAAAAAAGACCTGACTTTCATTATGGCAAATGGACAAAAAATAACTCGTACAATCGGCTTTGCCATTATCAGGATAAATGATTTTTTTACGATCGATGAAGTTGTCTTTGCCCAGGAAGGTGATATGGAGTTATTGGGAGCAAGAACTTTGGAAGGATTGAACCTGACTGTCGATTCAAGGCAGAAAAAATTAGTTGCTGCCGGACCGTTACCGGTTGCTTCATCCTCGTTCTCAATTTACATTTGAGAATGCAATTGAGTAAAAGTTTCACTTTGAACACAAAAAAATGATAAATCGAAATGAAATTTCATAGCTAATAATGTTCCCAAATACAATTTGGGAACAAGCCAAACCAAACGAATTTTCCTAATGCAATTTGGTAAAAAGAATAAATAGGAAATCAAAATAATGAGCAAAAAACCAAAAATCCTTCTCTGTACCCCGGAAATAACAGAACTTCCGGAAGGTATGGGAAATGCTGCTAATTTTGTGTCAGCCAAAGGCGGTGGTCTCGGAGATATTTCTGCAAGTCTGGTTCGTCATCTCAATGAAAGTCGCGAATTTGAACTGCACATCGTTCTTCCCAAATATGATAACCGCATCAAAAATGTTTCCAAATACACAAACCAGCAGATCGACAGATTGTCTATCACATTGCAGGGAAAAGGAATTCACCTCGTTAATGATAGTGCATTTTCATATTTGAGCAATCCTTATGCGGAGCATAAGCTTCATTCTCCTGTGCGTCGTTCCCTTGTTTTTCAAAGATATGTGATCAATAATCTTCTTGATTGGATAGAACCGGATGTTGTACACTGCAATGACTGGATGACAGGTTTGATCCCGGCAGCAGCAAAAGCAAAAGGTATAAAATCGCTGTTCACGCTTCATAATATTTTTACTGAAAAGCAGACTTTGATGGATATCGAATTAAGCGGAATAAAACCGATGGAATTTGTCGAAAATTTATATTTTGAAGAATTTCCGGAAAACATTAAACAGAATTGGCGAAAATATTTTAATACTAATAAAGTTGATTTCACAGCGAGTGCGATCTTTGCTGCCGATTATTTTAATACGGTCAGCCAGACTTTTCTGGAAGAACTGAAAGATGATTATTTCCCGGAACTCGTTTCCAGACCCATCTATCAGGTTATTAAAGATAAATGTGAACAAGATAAAGCGTTCGGAATTCTAAATGCTCCCAATGATACTATAAATCCCGAAGTTATGCCTGATATAATCAATTTCAATAAGCACACGGTCATGGAGAAGAAAGCAGAAAATAAGAAGCTTTTCCAGGAAAAAATGAAACTTCCTCTCGAACCGGATATCCCTCTATTCTTTTGGCCGAACAGATTGTATTCCCAGAAATCTCCCGAATTGCTGGTCGATCATGCCGAATATTTCCTGAAAAAGTACAAAATGCAGATCGCCGTGGTCGCTAATGGTGATCTTAAAGTCGAGAATAAATTAAAAGTACTATCCAAAAAAAATAGCAATCTCAAATTTCAAACTTTCGATGAATCTTTAAGTACTCTCGGTAAAGCAGCTTCTGACTTCATTCTAATGCCATCCCGTTATGAACCTTGCGGACTTCCGCAAATGGAAGTTCCCAGATTTGGAACTTTACCGATCGTGCGGGCTACAGGTGGTTTGAAAGATACGATCGAACATCTTGATGTGAAAAAGAATAAGGGAAATGGTTTTGTCTTCGTAATGTTGGATAAAACCGGAATTGAATTCGGGATCAAAGAAGCGCTCAAGTTTTATGAACAACCTTTCGCTATCCGTATGAAACAAATCCGGAGAATTATGAGCCAATCCAGAAGAATGTTCAATATGGAAAAAACAGCAGGCGAATATATGAAGATCTATGAGAAAATGCTGTAGTTCGGAACTTGTTCCGAAACCTGAAAATTATTGAGCAAACCGTAATGAAAAATTGAATCAGAACAATCGTAGTTCGGAACCTTTATTCCGGCTTTTGACTGATTGTTCCGAAACCAAGAAAATTTTGATGAGACTGGAATACAAAACAATGTTCAGAACAAGTTCCTGAACTACTGTAGCTCGGAACTTGTTCCGAGTCCAATAATCAATGAAGAAACCATAACATTAAAGGGATCAGAACAAGTTCTGATCTGGTAGTGTAATATAAATTATGAAAACTTATGAAAAAATGTGATGCCTTTCCGAAGCTTCTCATGAAGGAATTCTATCCGGCAGTTGCCGGATCGGAAAGTTCCGGGACATATACATCCTTCCGAATCTTAATGTAAGAACTAGTGAAAGAAAG
>DRTC01000502.1 GCA_011372345.1 Candidatus Cloacimonadota bacterium | reverse complement strand
GGAATTTACTATTTTGGAATTTTACCCCGTATGATAATAGGTAATGATAATTATGATAAATTCTTTTATCAATATCCAACGGGGTGAATTAGAAATTAGATATTCGGATTTAGAAATTTACATATTCTTTCATCGTCAGAACGGCTTCAGCCAATCCTGTAAAAACTGCTCGTGAAATTATACTGTGTCCAATATTATATTCTTCAATAATATCAAGTTTCACGAGTTTATGAATATTAAAATAATCCAAACCGTGTCCGGCAACAACTCTCATACCGGCAGTTTTGATTAATTTAGCAGCTTTCTTTATTCTTTTAAGTTCTTCTTCGATCTCTTTATTATTTTTCAAATTTGCATAATGTCCGGTATGTATTTCCACCGCATCGACTCGCAGTTTATCAGCTATTTTTACAATATCCAGATCAGGTTCGATAAAAACACTAACTTCGATTCCAGCTTCTTGTAGTTCTTTGATCATATCTTCATGATTGAGAGAAAGCTTCAAACCTCCTTCAGTTGTCAGTTCTTCTCTTTTTTCTGGTACCAAAGTAACTGTGTCGGGTTTAATCGATTTGGCAATTGAGATCATCTCTTTGGTGGCAGCCATTTCCAGGTTCAATTTCGTTTGAATGGTTTTTCTTAATAATTTCAAATCCCGTAATTGAATATGTCTTCTATCTTCACGCAAGTGAATTGTGATCTGGTCTGCACCATTTTGTTCTGCGATTGCAGCCGCATAAAGAGGTTCCGGTTTGATTCCTTCTCTTGCCTGTCTTAATGTTGCAACATGATCTATATTAACACCGAGGTCAGCCATTTTTTCTCCTTTCCAAATTTACTTTCCGAAGCTTCCTCCAAAGGAAATCTTTCTAATAAGATTCGGAAAGTTACGGATGAATTAAAAGCAATCGTAGAAAATTTCAATATCAGCTTGTGAACGCAATTTTTTTAAATATTTTATTAATTTTAATTCTCTATCTATCTGTTTTAATCTTTTCGTCAAGGCTTCTTTAACTTCATCAAATTCAGCAATTTTTGTATTTTTCCTATCAGTTACCATGATAATATGATAACCGAATTTTGTTTCGATTGGTTTACTTATTTCATAAATTCCAAGTTGAAAAGCGACTTCTTCAAATTCCCTGACCATTTTACCTCTTGAAAAGTAGCCAAGATCACCAGCATTGCAGCAGCTTGGACACTCAGAGCATGATTCCGCTGCTGCATAAAAATCATTAACATCATTGATGGAAGAATATATTTCTTTAATTCTATTTAAACTGTCTTCACCTTTACCTTTGATCAGAATATGAGATGCTTTAACAATTTCCTTAGTAATGAATGCTTCCTTATTCTCTTCATAAATTTCCTGAAGTTTTTCTAAAGGTATATCTTCCACAGAAGGGAAATGAACATCAATAAATTTTTTTATCAGAAGTTCATTCATAATCTTGTTGCGAAGAATATCAACAGTTAGATTTGCTCGTGATAACATCTCGTTAAATTCATTTTCAGTTTTATAATTGAGCATAATATTTAGAAATTCGCTATCGATCTCATCAGAAGAAATTTCAATATCAGATTCCCTTGCTTTTGATAAAAGCAAATAACCATCAATAAGCTGTTCAATTGCTATTTCTTTGGCATTTTCATTCGCTTGCTGCAAATGCATTTTAACCAGAATTCTATCCAGTTCTGCTTTGAATTCATGCTCCCTAATTTTGTAACCATCAACAGTAGCTATGATCATTTTAACTCCCGGCATTTCCAAAATCTTTTAATAATTCAATAATATCATAAAATTTAATATCGTTTGCCGGCAATGTCAAATCAAAATCTATTTTTCTAAACCAAGTGAATTGTCGTTTAGCATAATTTCGTGTGTTTTGTTTTACTAAGGAGATACAATCGTCTAAATTTTTCTCCTTTTTCAGGTATGGATAAAACTCTCTGTATCCGACTGTTATCAGTCCCGGATCAGATTCTTTATATCCTTTTTTCAAAAGCTCTTTCACTTCCTCCAGAAGACCTTTTTTCATCATTTTATCGACTCGTTGCTCGATTCTTTGATAAAGAATTTCTCTCTTTTCTGTTAGCAGGATATTAAAAACATTGTATTTGTTTTCTGTTTTCTGTTCTTTCCAGAATTGAGAAATAGGTTTACCTGTAAATTCCCAAACCTCGATTGCTCTTAACATTTTTTGAACATCGTTTTTTTCAATTCGTTTGGCAGCATAAGGATCGATGTTTTTTAAATGTTCATGGATGTTATCTGCTCCTTTTTCTTCTGCTATTTTTTCAAATTCATTCCTGATCGATTTTGGAATATCAGGAATTTCCACTAATCCTTCGAGCAATGATTTTATATAAAATCCTGTTCCTCCGACAATTAAAGGAATCTTCTTTTTTTCATACAATCCAGTGATGATCGGTTCTGCATCTTTGATGAACATTCCGGCATTGTATTCTTCATTGGGATAAACAATATCGATAAGATGATGCTTGATCAATTCCTGTTCTTCTTTTGTTGGTTTGGAAGTTCCGATATCAAGATATTTATAAACCTGCCTGGAGTCTGCAGAAATAATTTCGGTACTTAATTCTTCAGCAATTTTAAGAGCGAGACTGCTCTTTCCAACAGCAGTTGGGCCTTGAATAGTTATGATTGGGATGTCAGTTTTCGATTTTATCATTTTGGGGATATATTTTTTAGCTTTAACACTTTGTAATTGGAACCTTATAATTAGATATTCGGTTTTAGAAATTCACCATCATTTTTTACCTTTACTCCAATTCTTCTTTTTTTCCTGCTTCAATTTACAGTTATAGAATTCTTTTGAATTTTTTCTCAAATTCCGTTAAAGTCATTTTTATGATCAATGGTCTTCCGTGCGGGCAATAATAAGGAACTTCGCAAGCAAATAGATCATTTATCAGAGAGAGCATTTCCTTTTTACTCAACTTTTTTCCGGCTTTAATAGCAGCTTTGCACGAGACCGATTTGGCAATACAATCTCGAAAATCTTCTGTTTCAGAGAATTCATCTTCTAATTGTTTGAGAATATCGATAAAAATATCTCCGCCGTCCCAATCTTCCAGCTCGATTGGAATTTCTTCAATAACAATAGAATTCCCGCTGAAATTTTTAATTGAGAAACCGATTTTATTAAAGGTCTCGATATTTTTAGAAACAAGTTCAGGAACAAGATGACTGTGAATCGGAGGAATATTGATCACAAGAGGGAAAAGTAGTTTTTGAGTTTGAGCAGGAGCCCCGTGAGTTCGATGTAAAATTTTCTCATAAATTATCCGTTCATGAGCAGCGTGTTGATCAATGACCAGTAATCCCTCTTCAACCTGCACGAAAATATAACTCTGGTGGAGTTGCCAGGGATTAATGACATCTTCTTCCGGTTTTAGATAAATATCTGTTTTCCGTACTGCTTGCTCAATCTTTTCGTCATCTTCTGTTTTTTTCTTGAAAATATCGGGTTGATAAATTTGTGAAAGTTCTTTCTTGTACTGACTGAATCTTTTCTTTTCGGTTTTCTGGGTGAAGATTTTTTTATCCAGATTAGTAATCCTGCCATCTCCCATATTGGAAGTGAGTTTTGTTTTCAGTTGGGAAAATTTGTCTTCTTCGTATTCCAGCAAAAGATTTGTTAATGCTGTTTTCACAAAATTATGAACCTTCCCCGGATCACCGAATCTTAATTCCTGTTTTGCCGGATGAACATTGAAATCGACCTGCTCGGGAGATAATTCCAAAAACAAAATGTAAGGTGGAGTCTTCCCTTGTTGGAAGATCCTCAATTTTTTGATAAAAGGTTCATAAGCTGCTTTGATGCTGTGGAAAATTATCCTGTCTCTTATGAATCTGCCGTTCACGAATAAATATTTGAAATCAAGGAATCCGGTTGCATCTTCCTCCAATCCGCTGATATACCCCGATAAAGACATTCCTTCTTTTTGAACATCGATTTCGAGCATATCTTTTTTCAGGAAATCACTACCGAAAACTGCTGAAATTCTCTGTTTCCTATCACCAATTGCCGGATAATTCAGTTTTTCCGTATTGTTGGAAACAAACCTGAAATGAATTTGCGGATAAAGTATCGATTGGTAATGAATATAATTCAAAATATGCTTGAATTCTACTTGATCAGATTTGAGGAATTTCTTACGAGCCGGAACATTGCTGAAAAGTTTTCTCACGGAAATAGTTGTGCCCACATTTGCTGAAGTTTTGGAAACATCAACCAGACGACCGGAGTGGAAATCGATTTTGACAGCAATGTCGGATTCTTTCTCGCGGGTGATCAATGTCAACTGGCTGACAGAAGCAATACTGGGAAGAGCTTCACCCCGAAAACCGAGAGAGGATATATTAAAAATATCTGTAACTGTTCTGATCTTGCTGGTCGCATGTCTTTCAAAACTGGTAAGAGCATCATCTTCCGACATTCCATAACCATTATCGACAACCTGGATCAATTTTTTCCCGCCATTCTCGATGAAAACGATTATCTTTGTCGCTCCGGCATCGATCGAATTTTCCACTAATTCTTTGACAACTGAAACAGGACGCTCAATGACTTCACCGGCTGCAATTCTATTCGCAACTTCTTCTGATAATATTTTTATTTTGTTCATATTGTACAACGAGATTGTATCTCGTTCAATCGAATTATGAAAATCGATTTACTATCTCAAACCAGAGGTTTGAGTTACAAATCTCTCATCCGATTTATGGTTGTTTGCTTTCTCAACTCTATTTTTCAGCCAACCATACTTTACATTCTCATCGATATCAAAACAATCAAATTTCGGCACGAATGGTTTGATATCGAGAAGCGGAGTTTCATCGATAACATCGATATTTTCGATATGAATTATGTTCTTTTCAATTTTGATCAAGCGCACAATCGACAAACCGATTTGATTTGGGCGATGAGGAGCGCGAGTGGAAAAAACTCCTCGAAGTTTATTTTCCAGGAATGGATAAACCTTTAAATTAAATCCTTTTGATAAATGTAAATGATACAAAAGGATAATATGTGAAAAACCATCTAAATCAAGTAATCCTTCTTGAAATTCCGGGAAAACTTCGACTGTTCCTTTTATTCCTTTTGCTCCGACAGGTTGGATCGGCATTCCTTTTGGTTCTTGGAAAGGGGAATGGATGGTGCCGATGAATTGGAATTCGATTTTATTCATTTTTATTTAATTCAGGGATTTGAAATGAAAGTTCATTTTTTACAACCAAGAATCTTCCATTCTTCTCATGATCATGATATTCTTTTACTCTCTTAAGTAATATTTCTTCGGATATAATATCAAGAGAGAACAAAACTGCATTTCCCAAATAAGTCCAGTAATAAGACCTTTCATCTACTTTAGTTTTATTAACACTAAACCTTAATAATCCCGACTTGATCAATTCACAATATGCTTCGTAAGTAATGAAATCCATTTTATTCAGAAATAGATGACTCAAATCTCTTCCCGAAGATAAATTTTTATTTCCGAATTGAATCATTAACTCATATTCTTTTGGTGTAATTTGTTTGATTATTTTTTTTATGATACTATCATTTTTTAAATTTATACATTTAATTTGATCAGC
>DRTC01000501.1 GCA_011372345.1 Candidatus Cloacimonadota bacterium | reverse complement strand
TGGAGTAAAACAACTATGTTGTTTTAATGAGTTGTTGGTAACTCATCACTAGTGAAAACGACTTTGTCGTTTTTGCTTCAAAATAATTGAAGCACTCCAAAAGACTCCAAATCAGCGAATTAAAATCATCTTCTTGGTTGAAGAAAATTTCCCTGATTTCAGTTTATAGAAATAAATTCCGGAATTTACCGGTTTTCCGGAGTCATCTTTTCCGTCCCAGACGATGTGGGAAAGCGACTCCGTCGCTTTTGCGTCAACATAGTTGACGCACTCCAAAGTTCGAACTTTTTGACCTTTGATGTTATAAATCTCAATCTCTGCGACCTTTGTATCCTCTGCGGTGAGATTAAAAGAGATCGTGGTCGAGGAACTGAAAGGATTAGGATAATTTGATATTTCAATTCTTTCATTATTCATTATTAATTCTTCATTGATGGAACTATTTTGATTAAAATAAAATGCTCCCATATCTGCGATTGTACCGTCAGGATCGAGAGGTGAATCCGGGTCTCCGGCATCGATGCAGGGAGAGTTTTCTGTGAGATGGAAATCTCCGTTTTCGGGATCGAGGAACAAAGGATCCGAGTCAATATTTCCTTCAAGCCACTCATATTCTCCGTTATTATTTGTTTCGATTGTATTCTCTCCATTTTCTATATTTGTATAAGAAATCGAAAGACAATTCGGATCCCAAAAATCAGCAAAAGTGATCATTTGATTTTCATTATTCCACAATATTGAATTGATAATTTCAATTTCCGAATGCATTAATAAAAAAGCAATTCCAGAATTATTATTGCAAATCGTACAATTTATAAGCCTTAAAACAGTGTTAAAAATATGAATACAATCATTATGAATGAATGACATATCAATATTATTAGTAATTAACGTTTTTACGAAATCGATGTTTGAAGAACTTGAATAGATTGCAGAACCAGCATCTGCTTGATTGCCTGATATTTCGACCTTAAATAGTTCAAGATTTGACCCACCCGAACAGATTCCCCCTCCATCTTCGGTTACATTATTATACAGTTTTACATTCTTGATATTTGTATTTGAACAACTACTATAAACTCCCCCGCCTTGTCCTTTATAAAAAAACATATATTGTGTTCCAGACTCTGCTTCATTATTTCTAATCATACAATTCTCAATCATTAGATTCTGATTTAATTCTTCATCCGGATTATTTTCTATAAAAAAACCGCCACCTTTGTTTGAAATATTATTTTGAACAATTAAATTCTTCAATTCTGGAAATGAAAGTTTACAATAAATTCCTCCACCTTTATAAACATAGTAAATCCATCCGTTTGAGGTTATTGTGAATTCTTTTCCCGTTCCATTTTGAATAGTAAAACCTGCTAATACTGTTGTAGAATCTTCTCCGCTCTCAAAAGTAACAACACTCCCATTCTGATTTCCATCGATGATCGTCTCTGAAATATAAGTCGTATCCTGTGTTGTCAGGAAGAGAGATGCAACCGTGATATTCTTTCCGTTATAATTGATATTCTCAATATAAGTTCCGGGTTGCACAATAACCGTATCTCCATTTACGGAAGCATCGATTCCCTGCTGAATTGTCGGTTGGTCAGCAGGAATGTTGATGATGGTTGAAGATAGGTTGAAAATTTGGAAAAGAAAAAGTGAGATAAGAAAAATGGATTTCATCTTTACCTCCAGGTTTTGTTTTTGGAGTAAAACAACTATGTTGTTTTAATGAGTTGTTGGTAACTCATCACTAGTGAAAACGACTTTGTCGTTTTTGCTTCAAAATAATTGAAGCACTCCAAAAGACTCCAAATCAGCGAAT
>DRTC01000500.1 GCA_011372345.1 Candidatus Cloacimonadota bacterium | reverse complement strand
TTTCGGAGGGAGAATGTTTTGGAACAATTTCTCAAGTTTGTTTTCTAATGATATTGCTATAGATTTAGGAACTGCTAATACTTTAGTTTATCGCAAAGGTATTGGGATCGTTATCGATGAACCGTCTGTTGTTGCTACTTCCAGCGATAATAAGAAGATCATTGCCATTGGTGCGGATGCCAAAGAAATGCTCGGTAAAAATCCGGAAGAAGTACGCGTCATCAAACCTTTGAAAGACGGTGTGATCGCTGATTTCCAAGTTACGGAATTGATGTTGAGAAATTTGATCCTGCGTGCCCAAAAAAAGAGACTTCTGATCAAACCGCGAGTTATTGTCTGCGTTCCTTCCGGAATAACTGAAGTCGAGAAAAGAGCAGTTCGCGATAGTGCTCTGCACGCTGGAGCGCGGGAAGTATATCTTGTTTCCGAACCTGTTGCAGCTGCGATCGGAGCTGATCTTCCCATTCATAAACCTGCCGGAAACCTGGTCATGGATATCGGGGGAGGAACAACTGAAATCGCTGTCATTTCTTTATCTCATATCGTTGTTCATATCTCGATCAGGATTGGCGGAGATAAGATGGATCAGGCAATAGTTAATCATCTTCGTAAGAAAAATAATATTTTTGTTGGAATTCAAACCGCTGAAAAGATCAAAAATGAGATCGGTTCTGCTTATCCCCTGGAAAAAGAATTAAAGATGGAAGTGCGCGGTAGAGATATTATCACCGGTTTTCCAATTACGGTTGAAATTACTTCCGAAGAGATCAGGGAATCTTTAGCAGAAACTGTTACTTCTATGATCGATGCTGTTAAACGGCTTTTTGAAAAGACTGCTCCCGAGCTTGCTGCCGATATTGCGGAACGAGGAGTAATCCTGACCGGTGGTGGAGCTCAACTGAAAAGACTCGACAAGAAAATCCAGGAAGCGGTCGATCTGCCAGTTCATGTTATTCCCGAACCTCTGACCTGTGTTGTCAAAGGCAGTGGTCAAATCCTCGATAATATTGAAGAATATAGAGAAGTATTGATCAAGAAAATTGAAGATTGATTTTTTTCGACTTGTCCATTCTCCGAAGTAATCTACGAAGGATGAATAAGCGAAGCGACGAGTTGAAAAATATGATAATAGTTTTAAAATTATAATTTGGATATTTGCCTTTTTTACATTAGCGTTCATTCGCGTCCATTAGCAGTTTGATAATAAATAATGAAAAAAAACATTCCCGTCATCATACTCCTGCTTCTCGCAATAATTCTTTTCCTTGGGAATAATGAACAACGCCAAAAAAAAGCTGATTTTTTAAGTAAAACCATTTATCTCCCATTTATCAACTCCATTAATATCATCAAAGAGAATATCAAGATTAAACAGAAAAACAAAAAGCTGGAACTTGATCTTGCTGTTCAGACAATAACTATTAATAACCTGGAAAATAAATTACAGAAGATCGAGAATATAAATATTAATTTTGAAATAGATAAAACAGAATTTATTTTAGCAGATGTGATCGGTTTGAGCGGGAATTATAAAGAGAGAAATTTCGTTGTTAATAAAGGCAAAAAGCACGATATAAAAGTTGGTCTTCCTGTGATTTCTACGGATGGTATTTTTGGAAAAATCATTTCTGTTTCGAATAATTTTTCTGTGATCATGCCGTTTGATCATACAAATTTCAAACTGGGAGTTATGACCAGAAATACTAAACTGCAAGGTCTTCTCGAAGCTGATATTTACGGAAATTGTTATATGAGCATGGTCAAGATCGGTTCGGAAATAAGTTTGGGAGATACGATCGTAACTTCCCATATTTCAACGATATTCCCGAAGAATTATCCTATTGGAGTTGTTTCACAAATCTCCGAAGCTCCTGATAAAGTTCATATCAATGCAAAAATTTCTCCCTTTACCGATCCATCCAGTTTGGATCAGGTTATTATATTGTTTTATGAAAAGGATAAAAGTTATGAAACGGAACTTGAAAATAACAGTTAACGGAAATGAATATTTAAGGATTCCCATAAAAACCAGGATCCTTTCCGAAAACGACGATATATTGGAGATTGTCAGACAATATTCAAAAGAGCTAATTCAGGATGGAGATATCATTTCCATCAGTGAAAGTCCGCTTGCTATCACGCAGGGAAGAGCAATTCCGGTAAAAGATATCAAGATCGGGATTCTGGCAAAGATCCTCTGGAGATTTGTCGCAAATGTGAAATACGGGATCGGACTTCGATCTCCAACCAGTATGCAGTGCGCGATCGACGAAGCTGGAAGTATTCGTATTTTATTTGCGGCTTTTATCGGAGCATTAGGAAAATTGATCGGCAGGAAAGGAGATTTTTATCGGATTGCCGGAAAACAGGCTGCTCTGATCGATGCTGCTACGACTTCGCCGGTTCCTCCTTATGAAAACTGCGTGATCAAAGGTCCGAAAAATCCCGAAAAAGAAGCACAAAGAATTAAAGATAACTTTGGATATGAAACAGCAGTTATGGATATCAACGACATTGGCGGCTGCTGGATGATCGGTGGAAGCGATGGCATCGACAGAAATTTTATGGAAAAGGTGATGAAGGATAATCCGCAGGGACAGGGAGATGAATTGACACCGATCTGTTTGATCAGGAGAGTAACACAATCATCTTGATTGTGAAACATCGGAATGTCTGAAGGTCTTCCGATTGTTTTATCTCACAACCAAGGCGCAAAGGACGCCAAGAAAAACATAATCCTGTAAATCCTGTTATCATGTCTGTTTGAATATCGGGAGCTATCAACATTTCGAAGATTCGTTTCTTCCGATTGATGAGTTAGAGCCAACATTCCGAAGAGCTTCGCACATTCGGAAGTTTCATAAAGGGAAAAATGAAAATCATAAAATACATTTTTATAGGAATCATCACTCTTTACTTCCAGATTCTGTTCGCATCAAAATTCGAATTGCTGGGAGTTATTCCCAATTTCCTGATCGCTTGCCTGATCTTCCTGAATATCAAACTCGATCTAATTCCTTCATCAATAATCATCTTTTTTCTGGGAATTGCTTTAGACCTGACATATCCGTCCCTTTTGGGCTTGAATACAATCTCATTTCTCTTGCTTTCTTTCCTCGTGAATCGTTACCATCAAAGTATTAACAAAGATAGGATCGATATAATTTTCATTAGCATTTTTGCTTTGAATTCCATTCATTTCCTGTTCTTTTTCCTCTATTATCTCTTTTCCGAACCTGTAACCTTCGAGTTATTTTATCTGACCTTTTTCACAATTTTCTATAATACTGTCATCTCGATGCTCTTAACTTACTTTTTTGTTTTTATTGATAAGATCAAGGTTTATCTGGATGTGTGAGTTTCAAGATTGGATTCGACTCGTGACGAAGTGCGAGTCGGAGACAAACTGTTTATTAGAAGGCAATTCCCGACTCGCATTCCCTGCGGTCATTATGAGTCAGGTCTTGCTTAAACTTGCCAAATTTTGAAAATTTAGCAAGTTTTTTGAAATCAAAATGCCCAATAACAAACTGCTCTCAAAAATCCCTTTCTACGGAATTGCTCTAATCTTCATCATCCTGATCGTCTCCTTATTCAAGTTGCAAGTTGTACAAGGTGAGGATTATAAACAAATCGCCGAAGAAAATTATGTGCGCATCAAGAACATCCAACCTGTTCGCGGTGAGATCCTCGACCGGGAATACCGTCCCATCGCTATCAATAAACCATCCTACAATCTTTATATAATTTTAGGAAAGATCAGAGAGAAAGATAAAGTCATCGATTTTGTGAGCAGGAATTTCGCTATCGAAAAGGAAAAAATCAAGGAGACAATTTATCAAAACAGGTTCCGTCTTTACCAGGAAATCAGGCTGGTGCAGAATATCGATTATGAAAAATTAATAGCAATTTCCGAACAACTGAATTATTTTCCTTCCCTTTTCTTTAAAACGGAAACTCGCAGGGAATACCTTTATCCAAATCATTTTACCGGTTATGTAGGCAGGATCGATGAACAGGAATTTTCCAAACTGAAAGATAAAGGATATTCCATTAACAGTATGCTCGGTAAATCTGGGCTGGAAAAGTATTATGAGGAAATGTTAGCCGGCAAAAGCGGATATGAGATACTTCAAGTCGATGCTGCCGGAAATAACCTGCAATTTTTCAAACACAACCTGGAAAAGAAACCGGAAAATGGTGAAAGCCTGATCCTGACCATCGATAATGAATTGCAGGAATATATTAGTTCAATCTTTCCCGGAAAAGCAAAAGGATGCATTGTTGTTTCCGATATAAAAAATGGAGAGATCCTCGCCTACATAAGCAAACCTGATTTTGATCAGAATATTTTCGGGAATAATTTGAGTACGGACGATTGGAATAAAATATTACAGGATCCTTCCAAACCAATGCTGGATCGCGTAATTCACGGAACATATCCACCCGGTTCTGTTTATAAACCTGTGATGGCTTTTCTCGGTCTGGAAGAAAATGTCATCGATAAGAAGACAAAACTGACCAAATGCGATGGTGGAATGCAGTTTGGGGACAGGTATTTCAAATGCTGGTGGGAAAAAGGTCATGGCAGATTGAATGTCGTAGATGCAATTAAACAATCTTGTGATGTCTTTTTCTATGATCTTTCCACCAGGTTCACTTTAGAGCAGATAAACAATTATACAAAGAAAAATAAACTGTGCGTTAGAACAGGCATCGATCTACCCGGAGAAAGAGCAGGATTCTTTCCGACCAAAGATTGGTATAAGCAGAATTACGGCAGGTATATCAGCATCACCGGGCAGAAAGTGAATATTGCCATCGGGCAGGGAGAAGTGCTCGTTACACCTCTGCAGATCTGCTCTTTTTATGCCGCGATCGGCAATGACGGCATCTGGAAGCAACCTCATTTTCTTCTGAAAACCGTTGAACATCAAAAAAATACAACATTTAAACAGGAATATCTTCCTGTAAATAGAGAACACCTGGAACTTATCCAAAAATCTCTTTATAAAGTTGTGAACGAGCAATACGGAACAGGAACTGCTGCCGGTGTTTATGGCGTGAAAGTTTACGGCAAGACAGGTTCTGCGGAAAACCATATGGGAAAAGAAACTCATGCCTGGTTTACAGGATATGCGGAATGGGAAGAACCGGAGATCGCTTTTGTTGTCTTTCTGGAAAATGCCGGACATGGTGGTAGTGCTGCTGCTCCGCTTGCCCGGAAGATTGTGAAGTTTTATGATTGGATGATGAAAGAAAGATGAGATTTATTCCTTGCACGATTTTTTTGTTTAAAAAATAAGTAGCAAATGGATATTAAAAAAATCGACTGGATCATCTTCCTGCTTTTGATCCTGCTGATGATCAGCGGAGTGATCGCCATTTATTCTGCTTCTACCAGCAAAATAGGAGATGAATTTCTCACCCGGAATTTTTACCTGAAACAACTCATCTGGGTTTTTATATCATTATTGTTTCTCTTTGTTTTATTGAAACTTCCCATGCCTGTAATCGATCTTATGATCATTCCTGTTTATATTATTACCGTAATTTTTCTTATCCTCGTTTTATTCCTACCCGAAATTAAAGGTTCGCACCGCTGGATATCTCTGGGACCGGTTAATTTCCAGCCTTCGGAACTGGCAAAACTTGTTACGATCCTGTTTGTGGCTAAACTTATCTCCAAACCATATATCACGGAATGGCAGATATTGCTCCGTTCTTTTGCAGTCGTTCTCCTACCCGTGATCCTCATTCTTCTCGAACCAGATATGGGAACAGCCCTGACCTTGATGATCAGTTTATTCGCGATGTTATTG
>DRTC01000499.1 GCA_011372345.1 Candidatus Cloacimonadota bacterium | reverse complement strand
GTTTGAAATTCAGAAATAGAATTAAAAGACAAACGACCGATAAAAACATCGGCTAAGATATCATTTCCTTCGAGAAGAGTGTAATAATGATCGCCTTCCCCTCCATCCATATGGCTGGTTGGAATAGTATAACTTCCACCTGCATCTCCAACTAAACAGACAAATTCCGGAGGATCTTCCCAATTATTGTAAGCATTCTGGATATAATTTTTTATCGCGGACAGACTCGAACCTGTTTCGGAAGTGCTGGCAGCAACTACTTCAAAACCCTTCTGATGTTTCCAGTCGGTTAGATATTGCAGATTCTGTTCGACAGTCGTGTTGTCCGGATAAATAAAAAGATAGGCTGGTTGTTGATATTCTTCATCGCGGGTAATGGTCGATTCATAATTTACGATTAGAGAAGAATATAAAGCATCAAAATTCCTGGATTTTTTGCGGTTATGGATTTTGATATTCTCACCTTCCGAACCTGAACAATTTACCATAAAATCTATATTTTTGATAATTCGCAATTCTTTTTTTACGGGATCATACTGGAAGGGATTAACAGTTACATTAACAATTCGTTAATCGCGCAGGATCGCGGGAGTTCCCAATTCGACAAGTTTACCGGGAAAAACATCTCCTCTATCATAGAATTCCTGATCTTTGACAAAAGTCGTAATTTTGGGTTGGCTTTCTATCTGTAATTCCTGCTGCGGGAAAATGTTTATATTGGAAATGATCTCATCTTCATAAGAAAGGATTTCGAGAGAAGCTTCTCCCTGATTTGGAATTGCAACTAATCTTGTGAATCTCGGTAGATCCGGTTTACCGATTTCGAGAAATTCACCTTCATTGAAATAGGAAATTTCCTGATAGACTTTACCTTGTTCGGAAATGGTTTTTTGTTCATAACCATTCAAGGAAAAACCAATCTCAAGCGCATCTCTATCGCCGGAAATATGTTCAAATAATTCTTTATGAGTATTTTCGGGAATTGATATCCATTCAGATGATAAGAAAACGATTACAAATAAAAACAGCAAAAAGAATAGAACTTTCTTCATTAGTACTCCATTAAAAATTACGGATTAATTTCCAATTTGTAAACACCGTTACGGGTAGCGACATAAACAAAATCATCCCTGATAATGACTTTATATGTATATCCGATCTCAGCATCGTCGATTCTATCTAAAAATTGGGGATTTTCTTTATCGGAAATATCATAAAGATAAACACCACCACCACCGGAAGCAATAGCGAGATAGTTGTCTTGAGCATCAATTGCTTGAGCATAACCGGAAGTATCTTCCTGATAGATTTTTATGGGAGTTTCAACATCGGAAATATCGATCACAGCAAAACCTTCGTGTCTGTCGGCAACAAAAGCATAATTGTCAACAATCTTTACATCGAGAGCTTCACCGGGTGTGTCGGTTGTACTGATGATTTCTCCTGTTTCTCTATGAGCTATATATAAACCTAATTGCTCTCCACCGAAATAAAGAAGTGTGTCAGCAACTTCAAAACCCATAATTGAATTAGGAAGAGTAAAATCAAAAGAACCGATCCAGGGATTAATCTCATTTGTATCATAAACTCCAAATTGATATTTATTTTCATGAGTCCATAATACATCAATCCTACCATCATTTAATGAATTCAACTTCATATCTTCGATTCCACCAGTTTGTCCGATAATCGAGTTGATAAGGAGAGGATTAGAAATGTCTGTGATATCAAAAACCATGATACCTCCGGGACTTCCATATCTATCATAAACAAAAAGCAGGTTTTCATCTTCAACTGCCGAAATCAATCTTGCATTCTCAATATCTTCTTCGTAATGGCAAATCAAGGTATCACTTATAATATCATAAATAGAAAAATAGGTCTGATCTTCAGCTATGTATAAATACTGATCTGTTAAAAATATATCTCTGGCATAACCTTCAGTTTCAAAAAAAGCAATAATATTCTGAACAGGTTCCAAAGATATATTAATGTCAGCAGTGGTTTCGTCTTTATTGACAACGATGTCGGTAATTATTTGAGATTTATAGCCGGAAAGTGTAACTGTCATATCATAAGTTCCCGATGCTAAAGCTATATAAAAATCACCATTGTCATCGGGATTAACATTAATTTCAGATATTTGAATTAACACTTCTTCAACATCACCAAATCCACCATTTAATGCAATATTACCTTGAATATATCCGATTACAGTTTCATTCGGTTTTGCGCAGCTATTCATCAGAAAAATAACTAAAAGTAAGACCATTAAATGCAACAGAATTTTAGTTCTCATCTTTTCTTC
>DRTC01000498.1 GCA_011372345.1 Candidatus Cloacimonadota bacterium | reverse complement strand
TATGAGCACTTTTGCCTTTGAAAATAATGTCTGCTTCTTGTGAATTAGCAAAGAAAATCCCCTTTTTCGAGGAAATTGTTCCAACAGGTAAATTCCCGGTTACATGAAGTGCATACGCTTACGAAACCTGATAATTTTCAAAAATTCCTGTTTGGATGATCTTTTGGGCTCCGCCTTTTCCTTCTTCAGCAGGCTGGAACAGAAATAAGATATTTTCTTCGAGCTTTTCCCTGACTACTTTTTCAATTAATCCCAGCAGAATTGTCATGTGCATATCATGTCCGCAGGCATGCATTTAACCGCGGTGTTTCGATTGAAAATCACAATCCGTTTCCTCTTTTATCGGAAGAGCATCCATATCAGCCCGAAACAGTTTATATTCTCCTTTTCCATAAGAATATTCGATTAAAATTCCGGTGAAATTAAATACATGAATTTTCAGGTTTTTAAAGTGTTTCAGAATATTTAGAATGTATTTATGAGTTTTATATTCTTCAAATCCAAGCTCCGGAATTTTGTGCAAATCTTTTCTAATTCTATATAAATCCAACATATTTTCTACCTCGATTTTCAAGAAGGGAATATCTTAAATCATCTTTTTTTTGTCAATTTTAATGAATAGATTTCAATCATTTTCTTAGCACCATAATAAAAAGAAAAATCTTAAAATTCCGAATTGCCCCCGTAGCTCAGCAAATTCATTCAGCCTATCTTCCGGTTGATTTCTGTAGTCCAGATCGAGTTTCTATTTTCCATCGAAAGAATTCGATGATTAATGTTTGAACATGCGTTCTCAATCATGAAATCAAAAAACCGGCTGCTCTCTCACAGCCGGTTTTTTTCTTATTCAGTTATTTTTTATTCACACTCGCAAGTGTGTTTTATCTCGATTTCTTATTCCTTATCTGAAGGATTCGACAACATCCTGCTCTCGCTATCAGCAGTTACATAATAGAATGTATCTACAACCGGACTCGTAACAGTCCACTCTTCGGGATTTGGAAAAGAACCTGTATCCGTAACTTCTGTCCAGGGTTGGGCAGCATAAGGATTTGTGGAGGAATAGATGTTGTAGCTTGCTGCGCCTGCAACAGGATCCCAGGTAAGAGTAATATCTGTTCCATCATGAGTTATGGCAACATTTGTGGGTACATCGAGAGTTCCTCCTCCTATAGTTAATGTATAATCTTCTACTTCCCCATAAGCTGTTTCACCACATGGACCATGACAACCGTCACCGGAGTATTTAAGACGAACACGCATTCTTGTATCACCTACGGCAGCATCGATTGGTACATCGAAGGTATAAGTTCCATTACCATAGCTTACGCAAAACAAATCTTCACCAGCATCTTCAAAATCATAATCATGGTTCCAGTCGATCCATAAACCTAAATCAGTATAATAAAAATTATAATTACAACTGGTAGTAATTTCAATCCCTGTATCTCCCGGTGTAACACTCGTAGATAGGGCTGTATAATCAGAATAAGGAGATGCTCCTGATGGATTATTGATATCTCCGATGGCAACACTTGTTATGTGTACGAATTGATTTGCACCTGAAGCTTCACAATACTCATTAACTGTAGTTGTAAAGGCAGCAGGAAGCGACCAGATACTTACATTTCCGTTGTAATATGATTGAACATAAACTTCATAATCTGTAGCTGGAGTTAAATCTCCACCAGTATAAGGATTTTCAGTTACCAATGGATAAGCCTGTTCATAAGATGATGTTCCGGGAGTAAACCCGGGAAGACCTACTTCGATATTCCATTGAGTTGCAGCTCCGTTTTCAGTCCAACAGAAAGTTGCTGCCGAAGAGGTAATATCACTAACAGTTAAATCTGTAGGTACAGGAATCGAGCCGGAACCACCCAACTCGATCACACCTGTTTCGGTCATCGAATAACCATCATAACTACCGCCTTTTCCCATATCGTTCAAACAAAAAAGATTGAATGTTATAAACAACACTGCCAACGAAATTAAATATTGCTTTTTCATAATTGATTCCTCCTGTCCTTATTTTGTTCTGCAAGCTCGAAAGCCGCTGCTGATGTCATGTCCGTCAAAACCTTGAGCTGCCTGTAAACGTTGTGATATTCTTAGAGCAGGAGCCGAAGCTGTTCCACTCCAACCTCCTCCTCGATATCCTGAACCTGTAGCACAATAATTTATACTTCCGTTTGATCCGGGCCAATTCAGTATATTGGCATAACCGCCTTCGCTGATGTTTCCGTCCCCGTGAGTTCCGTCGAAATCTCTGCCTGTCGGATTACCGAGAGTTACAGTCTGTTCCGAATTATTTCCACTCATTTCCATTATTCCGTAAAAAGTAGCACCTGAAGAAAGTCGATCAGTATCGCTTTTAGCAAATATACCGACTCGTAGAGGTCCTCGTCCGCCGTCTCCGCCGATGTGTTCATTACTGCCAAAAACAGCCCCGCCATCCGAAACATCATTAGTTACGGTTTCAGTTCCGTTTTCTGTTCCGCTGAGAACTATTGATACATCCGGACATATAGTTAAAGAATTCCAAGAATATCCGCGTTGAATATAATTATTTGTTCCACGACAGGATTTCTCGAATTCGAGTTCTGTCAGCGGTCGCAAACCAGCCCAATCAGCATAAGCCATTCCTTCCATCATGGTCATACAATTCAATGCTCTATCAGGTCGGGTGGTAGTAAAATTCGGATAAGATCCGGATAATGTGCCATGCCTGTAATCAGAGAAAGAATACCATAAATGAGAAGCTTGAGATGAAGTTACTGTATTACAAAAATCTACCCATTGCCCTTGAGATATTTCGTATTTCATACAATAAAAACCTTTATAACCTGTAGGATAGTCAGGGTTGTCGATCGTTCCTTGTCCGGTTGTGCAAATCCCTCCGTCTCCATCAATAGTTATTCCACCTAATAAAATGCTGTCATAGCAATATTCAGGATGAGAAGTTTGTCCAGTTTTACATCTGATAACTGTCTGCCCGTTAGTGATAAGCAAAGGATAACTGTCTGTTCCTTCAAAACAGGCAAATGATCCCATATTTGTTCCGGGATTACCGTCACCTGCATAAAAGTTTTCTTCCGGAACAAAACACATCTCAATCCCAAATACTCGAATTTCTACACTTTGATCATCCGATACTCCGTCGATACCGAAATTCCATATTATGACAGCATCGTTCCAATCATTATTACCGAATCCGGCAGCATTACGATAAATAAAAACTCCCGCCCTGCGATTGTCGCTGCCTTCGGAAGGATTTTCAATTACGCTTCCTGCCGGTGCAGTATGTCCACTTAAAGCCAGCGAGCAGTGATTCCAGTTTCCACCACTGACGCTGTATTTGGCAAATACCCACGCAGCATCCCAATTATCGGAGCTAAATTCCGTTCCGTCTCCATTCTCACGCCAACTGTTTTCCCAACTAATATCAAATTGGATATCGGCTGTTTGGTCAGTGTAGTTAACTTCACTGATCGTAGAATTTTCCAATACTAAATTGTTTGCCGTCAGCATTATTGGAAAAATCAAGATAAGCGTTAATATCACGCTTAATTTGTGTGTGTTTTTCATTTTTTGGCACTACAAGATTTTGTATGGTGCAAGGTCTAGTTTTCCTAAATAAAATAGGATTGAGATTCGATAATTTTCAAATCCGTAAAATCCTTTTGCAATTGTTTTAATTTTCTGAATCTTACCAT
>DRTC01000497.1 GCA_011372345.1 Candidatus Cloacimonadota bacterium | reverse complement strand
TAATGCATTGGCAAGATTATAGAAATACGAGAAAATCAAAAGTAAATTGGAGATTCACAACCAAAGATGCGAGAATTAAATTGAAACGACTTTATCCGTCAATTGAGGCTTGACTTGACACTAGGTTAAAAAGGAAATGAAAAAACAAACAGGATTGTTTGTTATACGAAAATATGTATAGTTTAATAATTGGTCTGGTGATTTTGATTTTTTTTGGTATCATAGAATATCATCGCCATCAGGCATATCGTAAACAAATTCCTGTGATAATTCATGTAAATGGAACACGCGGGAAATCGAGTGTAACCCGTTTAATCGCAGCCGGATTGCGAGCAGGCGGGAAAAAGACTCTTGCTAAAACAACAGGTTCTGCTCCCCGCTTTATTTTTGAAGACGGCAATGAAATTCCTGTGGTTCGTCATTTTGGAGCAAATATCAAAGAGCAGTTGAAGATCATCAAATATGCTTCTCAAAGAAAAGTTGATATCCTGGTTCTCGAATGTATGGCTGTCAATCCCGAATATCAATGGGTAACGGAACATAAAATGGTGAAGGCGGATGTTTGCGTGATCACGAACAGCAGGCTCGATCATCTTGATTTGATGGGTCCTGGAATTAAAAATGTAACCTTATCTTTATGCAATACTATTCCCAGAAAAGGAATCGCTTTTACTTCTGAAAATAAGATGTTTCCTTTAATGAAAAAAGAAGCAGAAAAATTACACACAAAAATGATATATACAGAATCTGATAAAATTTCAGATAATGATATGCAAGGTTTTTCTCATATTGAACACAAGGAAAATGTTGCGTTATCACTTGCAGTTTGCAATCATTTTGGAATTGATGAACAAGATGCTTTGAAATCGATGTATAAAGCAATTCCTGATCTTGGAGCAACAGAGATCTTTAAATATGAATATCATAAAAAAGAAATCCTTTTTGCTCATTCTTTCGCTGCCAATGATCCTGAATCTACGAAATTTCTCATCGAACACATCAAGGAAATCCATAAACATATCGAGAAAGTGGCGATTGTTTTGAACACCCGTGCAGACAGGATGTTCCGCTCCAAACAACTGATAAAAATGCTCACAGAAATGCAGTTTGATGAACTCTTCCTAATCGGAGATCAGGAACAAAGTATCAGATCTTTTGCTTTAAGGCATGGAATTCCGAATAATAAAATTCATGCGATCGGCTGGACTGATGGAGAAAAACTGGTGGAAAAAGTATCCGTTCTTGTGAAAAAGGAAATCCTTTTATTTGGGATCGGGAATATCGGTGGAAACGGTGGAATTATTTTAGAATATTTTATCAGCAAAGATTGGAAATCCATGCGTTAATATATAAAAACAATATCCAATATTCAGGTTTATGTTTAATATATCGACTCATTAAAATATAAGGAATCAAAATAATGTTTGAAGTCGCCATTGGTTTAGGAGTTCTTATCAGTCTCTTCTTTTTAGAGACATTTGGTGCAGCTGCGGGAGGAATTGTTGTTGCTGGTTATGTTGCCATGTTCCTTCATCATCCAGTAACAATTTTTGCTACTTTGTTTATTAGTTTTATCGTATTTGCTATTGTCAGATTACTCAGTAAAGTGATGTTTATTTACGGTAGAAGAAGAATGGTTATCTCCGTACTTTTAGGATTTGTGTTAGGCTGGATTGCGAGAACATACGGTTTGTTTTCATTTCTACCGACAGAATATTCGGTAAATGTGATCGGATACATCATCCCCGGTTTGATCGCTAATTCCATGGAAAAACAGGGAATTACAAAAACTTTTGCAATCATGACCGTTGCTGCGGTTGTTGTCAGATTCATTTTGATCCTGATCTTCAAAGGACAGATAATTGGATAAAAATGCCACGGACTTGCACAGAACGATACTGACTTTTTTAATATGAAAGAATTGTCTTTATTTGTGTTGAGTCAGTGAAAATCAGTGGCAAAAAAAGGAGAAGAATGTTCATCCCAAGTGCAAAATCAAAATTAAGTTTGCTGGTTCTTTTTGTAGCTTCTGTATTATTATTTATC
>DRTC01000496.1 GCA_011372345.1 Candidatus Cloacimonadota bacterium | reverse complement strand
GTTAATATACCGGCAAATTCCGAAATAAATGTTTCCATAGAATCCATCCCTTCAGGTTCTGATGATGATAATGAAATAATTGACGAGATGAATCGAATTCAGATCTTTCCAAATCCGGTAAATTCCAAAACAAATATCAATTACCGGCTCAACAAAGCAGGAAAGGTTGAAATCGAAGTGTATAATCTAAAGGGACAACTGGTAGAAGTTCTTGTTAAAGAAAGCCAGAACTCCGGTTTTCATTCTTATGACTGGAATGTACACGATCTGAAATCAGGAATCTATTTTATAAAGTTCAACCGTAATAATTTGTCTCAAATCAGGAAATGTCTGGTCGTGAAATAAGTTCTTCCCTATCTTTCCTGATCTGATAAATATCATTTCATATAAAACAAGATGATGATCAAATATTCCGCATACAAGGAGAATCACCCTTGCTCGAACATATAAACCTCTGGCTCGCAGGTCAAACATCACTGATCAGAGAACCGACCCAGTTATTCGTGCTGGCTGTCCTGCTCCTCACAGGATATATCTTCACCAAAGTATTTCGGAAACTGCATCTCCCAATAGTTACCGGACAGATAGTTGGAGGTATCCTGCTCGGGCATTATGTTCTGAATATCTTCCCTGAACAGGCATATAAAGGATTTATTCCGATCACCAATTTCGCACTTGGATTTTTCGGGCTTATGATAGGAAGTCACCTCGACTTCAGAAAGCTTCATAATGCCGGAAAACGGATCGTCTATATAACTTTAGCAGATGTCCTCATAACACCTGCGATCGTATTTGTATCTTTACATTTTCTTGCCGGATTATCTCTTATTCCAAGTCTCATTATTTCAGTTATTGCGATCACTACTGCTCCCGGCTCTACCTTACATATTATCAAAGAAAAAAGAGCAAAGGGTATTTTCACCAAAACAATTCTGGCAGTGGTGGCTTTTAATAATACGCTTACCATTCTTATCTTCTATGTCATCTATTATTATCTTTTCTATAACGGAGCAACGATCCGGATCGATCTTTATCATACCGTGGGAAAACCATTACTTCTCTTTCTGGAAGCACTTCTGATTGGAGGAATAGTTGGTTTCAGCCTGATCTACATTACAGAGAAACGGAAGATGAAAATATCGTTCCTCATCCTCATTATTCTGTCTGTGGTCATAGTTTCAGGAACATCCGAGACCTTACATATTTCCGGCATACTTTCCTGTCTGATATTGGGAATGATCATTACGAATTTCTCCAAACACAGACAGATGCTGTTTGGAGCATTTAAGGATATCGAGACCGAAGTATTTGTTATCTTCTTCGTTCTGGCAGGCACGCATCTCGATTTTAAGAGTATTGCGATCGCCAAAGCTGCCGGCATGATCTTAATTTTGAGCCGTCTGGTTGGAAAAACAGCAGCCCCGATGATTGGTGCTTATCTTGCCGGTTCTATTCAAACCATAAGGAAATGGATAGGTATTTCCTTATATCCTATAGCCGGGGTTGCTATCGGATTAGTTCTGATCATAGAAAATAATAGTTTCTTCAGAGAATATTCTTCGCAGATCACGGCAATTGTTCTGACTGCGGTGGTAGTTAATGAATTATTAGGACCTTTATTTACGGGTTATGCCATCAAAAAAGCAGGTGAGGAAAACAAGAATCGGATTCGCCTGATGGATTTTCTGCAGGAGGAATTCATTAAAGTAGGCTGCGAAGCAAAAGATAAATGGGAAGCTCTCGATATTCTGGCTTCCTTTCTCCATAAAACCCATAAGCTGCACGAAATAACTCTGCCGGAGCTGAAAAGATCTATTGTGGAACGAGAAAAAGAGATCTCAACCGGAATTGGAGATAACCTGGCAATCCCTCATGCGATCATCGAAGGAGGACCTAAAATACAGGGAGTCATAGGAGTTTCACGCAAGGGTATTGATTTTGATTCCCTCGACGGAAAACCGGT
>DRTC01000495.1 GCA_011372345.1 Candidatus Cloacimonadota bacterium | reverse complement strand
CTCAACCGCTTCCAATCCTTTCCTGAATGCAATTCCCAGCAATAAATGGTCTTTTAGTTTTATGCTTTTGAACCATTGGAGCAAACTCGGAGAAAAAGTTCGCTATTTCGCTCCCGAGCGCGATATCGACGGAACTGTCCTGCAGCCTTCAACTTTTCTGGAAATTATGAATGTTGTTAAAAGTTCCGATCAGCCCAGAAACGAGGATGTTCCAAAAAGCAGAAAAGAACATTTCCAACAATATTATCATCGAGTTATAGAAAATCCCGGGAATAACAGGTATTTGCAACGACATAACGAATTTCTGCAAAACGAGATCTCGATATTTTGCGGAAAAACAGAAAAACAGGAAACAAGCGAATTAGAAATTTCTGCGTCAAAGATGGATGATCTGCTGAAATGTCCGATGAAATTCTGGTTTTCCGATCGCTTGAAATTGAAAGATATCGAATTTAACGAAGAGCAGAAAAAAAGACAGCAAAGAGGAAATATTATTCACAAAGCTCTGGAAAATTTTGGGAAAGAGAAGGGATTTGAAAAAAATCAGAGAGATTTTAAACAAGCCTGCTTTTTACTTTCTGAAAAACTGGAAGAGGAATTTAAAAAATATAAAATAAATCCTGATGAAAATCTGCTTATGAACAATTTCTTCAAAATTTATCGAGAAGGTTTGCGTGATGGAAGGGAAGCGAATATTTTAGTACGGCTTTTAAAATGGAACCGGGAATTTTTGTCTGATTTTCAGGAATCTGAATTTGAGCAGGCTTTTGGAATGAAGAAAAAATATCATCCGAATTCCTGGGAAGCGGTTGAAATCAAAAATGATAATGCCCTTCTGAAGTTTCGCGGGATTATCGATAAAATCCTGATCAATAAAGAAAATAAGGAAATGATCGCAACAGATTATAAGACCGGAAAAGTAGATTATAAAGATATTCTGGAAAAAATCTCATCACAAATTATTATTTACTATTTTACCCTGAAAGAATATTTCCCTGAATTTGATATTAGATTAACTTACGAGATGATCAAATCTCTGAAAAAGAAAGAATACGGAATTTCAGGATTAATTGAAAATGAGAAAAACAGCAATTTCTTACTCATTCCATATAATCGAAAAGTAGTAGAGATGGAAATAGAAGAAATCCAAAGACATTATTTGGATTTAGCAAAAAAAGTAATTTCAGGATATTTCCATCTTGCAGAGAAAGAGAAGCAGGAAAAAGCTTGTAAATATTGCGAATTTGAAAGGATTTGCCGGAAAGGATGCTATTGAGAATTTTCGATTGACGATTGTTGATTGATGAATAGTGTTCGCAAATCAACTTGCTAAGCTCCCCGCTATCCGTCAAAAGCCGGATAGTTCCATTAAGATGAAACCTGATCCGTAAGACAAGATGCCGATCTTGTCCATTTTCATAAAATTCTTATCTCCTTATTTTATGGGAAGTTATGAGTTCTGCATAACTGAGTGTTTTTCAGCAGAATTCAAAAAACATGTCTTTGCGAGTTTTTCTTCTTGCTGTTACAAACGAAGCAATCTCTTGCTTCACATTAAGTTAGAGGAGTAGATTG
>DRTC01000494.1 GCA_011372345.1 Candidatus Cloacimonadota bacterium | reverse complement strand
GGTCAGTTTTAGATCTGTAAATTTCAGCTTTTTCAGAAATGTTTCTTTCAAGTGCAGAACTCCGTTTGTTCCCTTCAGTTGCGGTGAAGTGAAAACTTCTCCCACCGGAATATTCACATCTGCTCCGCAATTCACAAAATTCGTATGCTTGTCAGGATTTTCCAATTTTTGCATCTTAACTTTGATGTCAGTCAGATTCCCACTTTTTCCTTTGACATGAACATAATCTGCTAAATCGAGAACATCGACAATATGCTGCTGGATTTCTTCGTGATGAATTGTATCTACCATATTAATCGCAAGAGTTTCCTCAAAGATATCTTCGAATTTTTCACCAATTTCCGGAACTGGAAAACCAATAATACAGAAACTGGTTTTTGATCGAGAGATGTATTTATCAATGATCTTACTTCTTTCAATATTCATTTTTTGGATCAGTTTTTGTTGTTCTGATGAAAGCTTCAAACAAGCATCTTTTTGTTTAGGATCAAAGGGCTTTTCCCCGAATTTATCAAAATAAAAAGGACCAGCAAACTTCAATAATTCATCGCCACATTTTTCTGCAGCTTGCTCGATAATATTTATGCTTTTTGCTATAAAATCTTCATCAACAAAAAGAGCTCCAATAAATCTGTGGTCATAATTATATTGTCGATTTATCGTGGTTGACGAAACCGTATTCAGCAAAGCTTTTAAATTTTTATCTGCCAATTCATTAACAAGAACTCTCACCAATTTTTCCTGACCGATATTGTAATAGACATTCACAGTTTCTTTCTGGGAAACATCCTTCCGAGCAAGCTCGAATCCCCGAATAAATGCTTTGACCATCGCTTCTGCTAATTTCTGGATTTTTTCTTCCGGATAATTCAAAAAGAATTCAGCAGTTTTAGTCTCATTTTCCGAAATATATTTTCCATATTGATACAAATATCGGAAATCCGAAAAATCAGCAGTCATTACTAATGAACGAAATCCGGAAGCTTCATAACTGTAATTTTCCAGGAAACGCATCACTTGATTTTCAACAGTTAGTTTCTTATAAGCTTTAGTTGTAACTTTTTGAAAAGAATCTTTATCGCTAATTCCTTTTTTAATGAGCTCATAGAATTCAAGGAAACTCTTGTTCCAAGGTTCCATTAGATAGCGATGATGTTTGATTGAATAAGAAAGAAATCCTCTGAACTGGATATAAAAAGTAGAAAAGATCGTCCCCAGTTCATTGCCAAAAATTCCTACTGAAAATTCAGGATTGGCATAACTTTTTTCATAGTTTTCGGGCAGGACTTCAGAAAAAACAGTCTGATTGAATGCTTTAAGTTCATCCAGAGTTTTTTCTTTATAATACGATTCCGAATACTCCTTTTCAAATTCACTCATCATCAGGATTCTGTCTGCAATCATAAAAATAAATTTCAGAAATTTATCTTCCAAACCTCTGGTTTCATTTCTGATTTGCGTAATCTTTTCAAGATTTTTAAGATAATTATCCTCTATCTCCCTATTTTTCTTTTTTAGAAATTCTGCATAATTGATCATAATTACTCCATTTTATTTATTTATAATTTTATAATTAATCGGAAGTTATCTGCAAATTTTGAACCATTCATCCTATTATTATAAACAACCTGATATTCTTTATTTGCAAAGTTGTGAGATTTTGTTTTTATCATAATGATAATTTTCCTTTGGGAGATTTATCAAATTTTTCGGATCGTATAAACCTTGAAAAAGTTTAAAAGTTTTCTCTCCCTGCTTACTATTTCAACGGTTCTTCAATTCCTAACACTTCCAACCGCTGAAAAGAATAATTGAATGAGTATCTCCGAAAGAATCCATTTTCAAGGTTTACTTGAAAACTCGCATCATCATTTTGGTTGCTTTGCGCAGGAAATCTTTGGAAACCACTTTTTTGTTGTGTTTCGTGTGCATATTAATGTAGAGATTATTTAAAAAATAATTAACTGCAATTTTTGGTTCTATCTCAGGAGAAATGCTTTTATCTTCGATTCCTTTCTTAATGATTTCTGTAAAAAGTTTTAATTTTTTCTTACTTTCATTTTCTAAATCCTGTTCTCTTTTATGATTGGAATCACAAAGTTTTATACCTTTATCGTGGACATATTTTAAAAGTGAAAAATAGATGGAATTCTTGCTGAAAAAGTTATTGTAGGATTTCGCAGCAGCCAGTAGTTTATCATATCCTTTTTCTTTGGAATCTGCTGCCTTTTTGATTAACTCAAAACTGCGATTCCAGCCTCTCATATAAACTGCTAACAGGATTTCTTCCTTGCAGGTAAAATACTTGTATAGAGTTGGTTTTGTGTAATCTGCTTGGGCTGCAATATCTTCCATTTTGGTGTTTTCAAATCCACTTTCGAGAAAGAGTTTTTCGGCGGCTTCTATGATCAGATTTTCC
>DRTC01000493.1 GCA_011372345.1 Candidatus Cloacimonadota bacterium | reverse complement strand
TGCGAATATGTATTATCCCAAAGAATTCATTTTTGATCTGAATACCCAGGAATTCAGTTTCTTTGATCTTTATCCGCAGGGAGCAAATCCGGCAGATGATTTACCGATGCGACCCTGGGATCTTGATGAAGATGGAATTGCGGATGAACTTGATCCTGAAGGTAATCCTCTCTGGGAAATGGATTGGCCTATTTATTATTATGAACCGGATGATGCCTTTCATTATAACCATTATTTCATGGCTTCAAATCCTGATAATGGCTGGTTAGCCGCTGTCTGGACGGATGGAAATTATGCAAAATTGAATTATGATGGAAATGAAGGATATGAAGATTGGAATGATATCAGCGAGATTGCAATTGTTGTTTCCAGAGATAATGGAGAAACATGGTCTGATCCGATCTTTATGAATGCTAATACAAGCGATGGAAATTATGTTCCGCAGTTAAATGAAATGATCCCTTGTTTTGTCTATCCTGCTGAATATATAGAAGATCTTGGAGATGGACACGGAAAACTCCATTTATTCTTTCTCGATGATAACAGCTTTGGTTCATATCATAGCCAATCCCAAGGACTGGATAATGGTGGTACTTTCCAATATGCTGCTCTTGATATTGATTTTGACAGCTATGTTTCTGCAGAAAATAATAATATTATCTTAACCTCTTCATTAGCACAGAATTATCCTAATCCTTTCCATCTATCAGGAAATAATAGAACTAACTCAACAATGATCAATTTTTCCCTGAATGAAGCCAGTGATGTCAGGATCGAGGTTTATAATATGAAAGGTCAGAAAGTTAAGACTTTGACCAATGATTTCTATACTGCTGCTGATCATCATGTAACCTGGGATGGAACTGACGATAACAACAGGAATGTTTCCAGCGGAATTTATTTCTATAAAATGCGTACTGGCGGAGATGTTACTGCCAAGAAGATGATTTTGATGAGATAGATAAACCTTGCGAATGGTTGTCGAACTTCTTGTTTCTCTCGACCTTCGCAATGGTTGAAAGTTTAAAGAAAATCTTTGCGGAAGTTCTTGCATAAGAAATTAAGAGAAGATAACTTCCGCAAAGTTCTAATGAACAAAGTCCGGAATTTGACCAAGTTTTAAAAGACATTCTCCTCGATGTCATTCACGAGGGATTATAGATTTATCCAGACCAAAAGTTTAAAAAATCCCTCGTGAGATTAAAATTAATTCGACTTGTAAGGAACGACAAGGCGAAATAAATTAACTTTAAGTCCTTTCTAAATTTCGAGTTGTCGTCCTTCGTCAAATGAGTTAGACGCTGTCCTTAAGACTCGAATTTCATAATCTGGAGTTTTCTCATGTTCAAAACAATCAAATTTATCATGATCTTATGTCTTCTCATCTCTTTATTTTCATGCGGAAGAAAAGGAAGTTATTATCCCAATCATAAACCGTTCGTAAGGATAACTTCATTTGAAGGTGTTGATGACATAGAGAATATTTCCGATTCGATCTTTTTCCAACAAAAAATTTATTGGGATGGTCATGACGACAATGGAGTTGTTTATGGTTTTGCTTTCAGAATTTTAGATGAAGATGAAAATCCCATTGCTACTCCCGGATATGAATTCATCAATGATGAAGGTTGGGTATATCATTACCAGATTGGAGCAGATGAATCTATTCCAATGAATGATCCCGGAGCAAAACTTTCTATCTGGACACAACAATTTTTTGCTATCATAAATTTCCCCGCAAATTTAAATGGAGAGAGTTCCAATCTCACTAGTATTTTTGAGATAAAATGTATCGATAATCTATCGGAAGAAAGTGAAATAGAACGCAGATATTTTTATTCTTATTCCAGCAAACCGGAAGTGGTTGTTCAATCCACAAAAGGTGAAATTAATGGGAAAACTATTGGTAAAGGAATAATCCTGAAATTCAATACGATCGATTATGGAAACGGTACATCCGATCAGGCAGATTATTATGAATTCAAATTAATATTCGGCAGCAGAGATGAATTCGGGCAGATAATTCCGGGTGAAAATTACGAAGATACAGGCTGGTTTGATACACGAGATCAGCCTGATAGATCTGAATATCTTCTAAATCAGAATACAGAACCGGTTTTAAATCCTAATGAAATTCCTGATTCTACTTTTGTAATTGCCAGAGCTATAAATTATGCTGGTATCGTTTCGGAATCCGATACAATTGCTTTTTTTGTAAGAGGAGATTTTTCTCCGGGAGCAGTTATTTATAACAGTGAATTTCAGGAAGGAAACGATGTCCGGGTACTTGGACAAAATCATTATACAACTTATCTTGATGAGAAGATAGGAAAGGTTATCGAATCTGAATACCATAGTTCCGGTGAACACTTTTCAACTCCATTCTGGATCGATAAAGACGGTAAATATGCGGCTGTTCATAGCAATGATTTGAAAATATATCTTCATTGGGGCTGGCATGGAGAATACGGAACAACTTCCGGTTCAGGTTTCAATATCACTGATAATCCTGATGATCGAAGGATAGATGCTGTTGTCGATGAACAAACCGATATTTCCTATTTTGCAGAGATCGTGTATTTTGATCTGCGACTCGATGATGAACCATATTACTATCCGCCGTTTCCTCCTGAAGGTGATAATCTTCACATAGACAACGATGGAAAACAGTGGTTGAGAGTTCCGATAAATCACAGGATTAGCAGGAGAACCGTTTTAACCGGATTAGATTCGAATATCGAGTTGGAAGGTCTGGAAAAAGGTGTTCATAAATTTGAAGTAAGCCCTGTCGATATCCAGAATGTTTGTGATGAAACTCCGGCAGTGATGTATTTTAAAATAGTTGAGAGAGTTCCCGCAAATGAAAAGAGCGGGATCTTAATCCTGGATGACGATGATCATTTTGACAATTTTTCTCCTGATAATATCATCGATGATATTTACTTTGATTTTTGTGCAGATTATGAGGGTGAAGTCATTGCTCTGGATAGGAATGAATTAATGGATGCTGTCTGGAATTCACAACTTCATTTTGGTAGAGCTGTTTTTTCTCCTACTGATCTGGAGAAATACAAACTTGTAATTTACCATTCTGATCTAATTACTTATGTCAGCAACTTTGCAGATGAATCAGAAATTTTAAGGATTTACCTGGAAGGTGGAGGAAATCTGCTGATCAGTACAGGAGCAAATCTGAAAAATATTCCTGAACGGATGAATGAATACAATTTTAACTTTATGGAAAGATACTTCGGTATTCCGTCTTCTTCTGAATCGATTGACAGTGTTTTTCCAACCAGTTTCGGAACTGATCCGTATTTCATTAAAGCAATTGCTAATTCAGAGCATTATAATGATATAGATCTCGAAATCCCGGGCTGGAATACTCTTATTGGAATTTATCAAGGATTGGGTCCTGTTTCACGCTTTAACAGTTTTGATTCTGATACAGAAGTTATTTTCAAATACGGATGCAAACCTGCTGAATCAGGAAATTTTTCACCTTCAATCGAAAAATATAATGAGTTGAATGAAAAACCTGTTGCTTTGAAGAAAGTTACTGGAAATAATAATTGCTATCTTTTTGGTTTTCCGCTTTCTTATCTGGATGTCGATCAGGTGAAAGAGATGATAAACCAGATATTGAGTGAATTATAGTCTTCTCTCCCCAAAAAGTCCTCTTCATTTTTATGAAGGGGGCTTTTGCTTTTAAAAACTTGCCAAATTTTTTGAAATTTGGCAAGTTTTCAGAAATTATCCCAAATCCTGAAATAAAAGTACTTCCTTTCCTTCATTTACCCAGGAATGTTTGACTTCCCCCACAAAGATGGTATGATCTCCGCTTCTGACCTGCGTTACTACTTCACACTCAAAATTCGCAACTGCATCTTTAATGATTGGTAATTGTGCTAATCTTCCTTTGAACCATTCCAGTTTTGTAACTTGCAATTTATCGGTGTCTCTTCCGGATTTTGTACCGCACAATAGAGTTTCATTATTCATTTCTCTGGAAGGGAAACAGAGATTAAAATAGCGGAAATTTTGCAAGCACTCATAAGAATACCTGGTATGACCAATTGAAATTGCCAGCATTGGAGGTTTGATGGAAGTTCTCATATACCATTCGAGCGTGATCAGGTTTGCTTTTCCATTTTTATCTTTGACAACAGCAATCGCTATTTTTGCCGGATTCTTAATTTTTTTAATTGCTTCATTATATTTAACTCGTTCCATAAATCTACTTCTCCGATAAAACTTTTATTAAATTATTGATGTATCTGTCAAACTTAATCAAATACTTATCAAAATCACAGATTAAAATTCTAATTTTTCTTCAAAAACAAGTTTTGAAAAAAGACCAATCTTCGATTGGGACACATTCTTGTTCCCGAATTCTGCCGAAAGCTTTCGGGAGGAACACAACTGATAAAGAAATTTCATTTCGAATAATACTTTCTCCCACAAAAAATTAAAGTAAAACTTTTCAACAATTGCATTCCCAAAAAAAATTTGGGAATGAGGAGAAACTGTAGTTTTGAAAATTTCACGATCCCGATTCATCGGGATTGGTAAGTTTGGATTTTTAAGTGGTTATTGAATTTGAATCCTGAAATACATCTTATTGCCTTGATCAATCCTGTAGATGAGGATTCAGCAGATGCTTGTTCCATATTCCAAGACGATCTCCTATGAAACCACTTTCTAATTTCCAATAAAATAAGGAGATAGAATTTTAATTAAAATGGACAAGATCAGCATCTTGTTTTACGGATCAGGTTTCATCTTAATAAAACTATCCGCTTGCGGATAGCAATAGGCTTGGAACTTGTGGAAAGGTTTTCCAGGCTGTAGGAGTAGCTGTCCCTCCATCAATTGTTGAATTGTAATCTTTATCCGATAAATCAAATCTGTGGTGCCAAAAAGATTTTTACGATCTGTATCTACCTGTGATATTAGAAGTTATATTTTTGTGGTGTTAAAAATGAGTCTAAAGACTATCCCCTCGATCGAATAAACAACCAGAGCAAACCAGATAATACAGAAACCGATCAATCTCTCAGTGGGAAATGCTTCCTGATAGATAAATATTCCGATCAGGAACTGCAAAGTGGGAGCAATGTACTGCAATATTCCGAGATTGGTCAGGGTGATTCGTCTGGCAGCAGCAGCAAAGAGGATCAAAGGGAGAGCAGTAACGATCCCGGCACAGAATAGAAGAAAGGTGGAAATTATATTTCCATGACCGAACGAACCTATTCCTTTTAATTCAAATACTGAAAGAAAAAACAAAGCCGGAATGGACATAAATCCGGTTTCCAGGGAAAATCCTTCTAAAGAGTTAAGTTTTGTCCTTTTCTTCAATAATCCGTAAAAGCCAAAAGTGAATGCTAAGATCATGGCAATCCAGGGGAAGGAACCATACCTGACAGTTAAGAATAGAACTCCGATCAAGGCAATAAGAATAGCTGACCATTGAAACAGCCGTAATCTTTCTTTTAAGACAAGAACACCGAGCAGAACAGATATCAAAGGATTGATGAAATAGCCCAGACTTGCTTCCACCACATAATTATTATTCATCGACCAGATATAAGTGAACCAGTTAGTTGAAAGAAAGAAAGCGGTCAGCAGGAAAGTAAGTAGCAGTTTGGGATTTTCTTTTATTTTCTTTAACCAGAACCAGTTTTTCCTGAAAAAAAGGATCGTTAACACGAAGATAAAAGACCAGACCATCCGATGCAGGAGAATTTCATGAGCAGGAATATGTTTGAGAAGTTTCCAGAAGATAGGGAGGATGCCCCAGAGAAAATAAGCAAGGATGGCGAAAATAATACCGGTGTTCAAATTATTTATTCCTGTGTTTAAAAGATTGAATAATCATTATCAAAATCATTTTTATTCAACTCCTTCAGAGTTGTTTCCTGTCTGCTATTATGCTCCGGAGGTTTTACCTCCGGCTATTAATATTCAACTCTTTCAGAGTTATGTTTTCTAATCTTTTTTATTTCAATTTCAACAAGATATTTCAATCTTCCAACTAATCCTGAAAGGATTCAATCTTTATAGCCGGAGATTGAATCTCCGGTTAGGAAGAGATAAAACAGTCCCAATCCTGAAAAGATTGAATAATCAATATCAAAATCATTTTTATTCAACTCCTTCAGAGTTGTTTCCTATCTGCTAATATGCTCCGGAGGTTTTACCTCCGGCTATTAATATTCAACTCTTTCAGAGTTATGTTTTCTAATCTTTTTTATTTCAATTTCAACAAGATATTTCAATCTTCC
>DRTC01000492.1 GCA_011372345.1 Candidatus Cloacimonadota bacterium | reverse complement strand
GTAAAGCAACTGTAATTGCAGGAATTTCAAAATTGTTTGTCAGAAATTCAAATTTAATAATGCTTTTTGGAATTCTTTTTTTGTATCAAAATGACTTTGGATTTATGATAGAAATTCTAGCAAATGTGAAATTATTAAAAAGACTACCTACACATTTTAAAAGAGAACCTTTTTATTTAGATAACAGTCAATTTCTCTATAAATTTCGATTTTTATTATTTTAAGGTTGAAGATTAGCGAAGCAGGATCATCTTCCTTGTTTTTTGATAATCACCGGCTTGAAGTTTGTAGAAATAAACTCCCGATGAAACCGAGCGACCTGAATCATCTTTTCCATCCCAAACTACAGAGTGTTGACCTGCTGAAAGCTGATTGGCTGAATTGCTGATAAGCTGTTTTATCTTCTGTCCCTTCAAATTAAAGATAACTAATTCCACTTTTGCCGGCTTGGATAATTGATAATTTATTCTTGTTATGGGATTGAACGGATTCGGGAAATTACCTGTCAGATATGTTATCAGCGGAATTGTTTCATCATCGACTCCCGTTATTGTTTTCTCCAATACAGGAGAAAATACGGGTTCTGATTCTATATTGTTAGTATGAATAGAGGTTACGGCAAATTGATAAAATCCTTGGTCCAATCCTGTCCAGGTATCGTCTGTATAAAAAGTATCGACAAGAGAAGCTGCGACTAAATCCCATTCCTCCGGATTGTCTTGATCTTCTTCTGCAAAACGATAAACATTATATGATTCTAATTCCCTATCTGCGGCAGATTCTTGTTTTTCCGTATTATCAACCGGGTCTATTCGTCTGTCAATTTCACCGAGATCGATGCCGTAAGCCCGGATCATTAAGTTATTATTAAAGAAAGGAGATATTCCGAGGTCTATCCAATTTTCATTTGTATCTGTCCAATCGGTGATCATCATTTGCGTATTCTCCTGAAATTCCCAGGGAGCACCGACACCGTCATCATAACCGATGGAAGTATATTGGTTAGGAGTGTTGATTCCCACGAGAAATCCATTCGGGGCTTCGATAGAAACAGGAAAATCGAAGGAACTCCATTCATTATCTGTGCTTGGAACTAAACCGGATTCATAAAGGACATCTTCCTGATCAGGATCACCATTTCCATCTAATCCGAAAATTATGATATTTACCTGGTAATGAGCACCGTTATCGGAAGTTAAATACCAGGTTGCTCCGGTCAGGATTGCCTGATGCGGATGAACAGCTCCGAAAACACCATTTGGTGGAGTATCACCTAAACCGATATTAAAAACATATTCTCCGTCATCATAACGGAATTCTCCGATTCCGAAGCCGGGTGTATTCCAATTAAGATCGACACTTGTTTGAGATTCATTCTGCACAGCTTGTAAATAGTCCGGCGGTGATGTCATTTCATAAAGGATTAAAGTTCCGAGATCGAAATCTTCATTTTCTATGATTGCTTCGCCTGAATAAGTTTCATAATCGTCATGCGAAGCGGAAAGATCATAAGTATAATTTGGATAAACTTCCGGGAAAGTGAACTCACCGTCTGCATTAGTAACTGTTTGATAATTTACTAATCCGGGTATAGTTAAGGAAACGATTGCTCCTTCCAAACCTGTATCAGGAAAATCGCTTCCGGTCACGATTCCGGTCACACTTACTGTTCCCAATTGAATAAGATTAAAATCGAGTTGTACAGTCTCATCTTCGAGAACCTCTACGGCTAAAGTTTGCGGAGAATAACCAAATAAGGAAGCTGTGAATTCCTGTTCTCCTATTGGAACATTGGCAAATTGGAAGAATCCTTCATCATTTGTATATGTAAATATCGAAGAATCCTGGTTGGCTACCATCGCTCCGGGAAGCACAACATTATCTTCATCGTAAACATAACCTTCAATTCTTCCCAATCCGGTGAGCATCATAAGAAAAGTCGTATTGGGAAAACCGTCATAAACAAAATATTGTTCGGGCGGATTTAAAGGATCGTATTCTTCCGTGTTATCACGATTATAGATCATTCTATTCGGATGATCTGCTGTTGTATCCGTAAAGAATTTATTTTCAGCATCATAAACATTATCATCCCATGGTCTTTGAGCCATGATCACTAGATTCCCGCCTTCATAAACATAAGGTTCGGCAAAATTGATAGTTATTGCATTTTGTCCATTTGGATAGTTTATATTTCCATCGAAAACCAAAATCAGTTCAGCAGTAGGATTCCAACCGCTATTAAAATTTAATAACTCTGTTTCACCAATCCAAATTTTAGCCGGTTTATTATTCAGATCATCCACAAAATCAGAGTAATAAGTGATGCTTTGGATAATTCCTGTTTGCCCGATCTCTTCGGGATAATACAATGTTTGCGATAGACTGTTATTATAATTGAAACTCAGCGGGGCTTTATTATCTAACACAATTCCGTCTCCGATCGTTACTTCATAAGCACCGGCTTCCAGGATACGCACTTCCAAAGGTTGAGTATTATCATTCAGAATATTTTCATCTCCGGTCATCATAACTTTTCCGTAAAGGTTCGTGTATCCGGGTTGTTCGTCGATATGAATATTCCAAACAAAACTGTGAGTTCGTTCTTCGAGTGGTATTAAAGTTTGTGAAATATCTTCGGAAGCGATTTCTATCTCATCATCCCGCATCAATTTGACAGTATAATTTTCGATATTATAATTTCCAACATTTTTTACAGTTATCTCAAAAACTCCTGAACTTCCGCTGTTTACGACTTCCGGTCCGGTTATATTTCTGGCAGCCAGATCATTATCAAAGATCTCCAAATGAGCCATTACAATAACATCGTCGATATACCAATCATTGATATTATGAGAGTAACCGTCAAAAACCCAAGCAAGCTGGAAAGATTCGGAACCGACATCTGCGGTTGTGATCGTCATATATTCTACTGTGGGAGGTATTCCTTGAGAATTAAAAATATGAGCAATGTTCCAAGTTTCACCATCACTGGAAGTTTCCAACCTGATCACATAATCTCCATTATAATCATGGATCATATGTTTAAATTCCAAATTGACAACTAAAGCTCCGAGGGTATTCATCGGCGGTGTCATTAATCTTTGAACACCAGTCGTGTTAGGACTCCAATGGAATCTGGCTTCCGGAGGTTGACCGCCGGCATTATTCTCGATTCCGTATCCCCAATTGGTTCCTCCTTCAGTTGACCATCCTTCCGGAGGGAAAGTTGAAAAATTTGAAGTAAGGATTATATTTGTATCGGGAACAAAAACCTGAACAATCAAACTATCCGTCTGATTATTGAGCGGGTCTTCATCTTCAGTAAATTCAACAAATCCGTAAACATAAGTATTTCCGGTAAAATCCGGAGTCCAGGGAAGATCGAAATTTATTTCTTCGCCAAGTTCGATAGCAGTTCCGGGTACTGAAGATAACTCGATATCACCTTCCAAAAATAATTTTACAGTATAATTATCTTGAGTGATAACTCCCCTGTTTTTAACCGTGATTTGAAAAATGCTTTCTGTTCCTTCTGCCAGACCGATCGGACCTGATATTCCCAGGACTGCCAGATCATTATCCAACGGAGCAGGATGATAAAACATAAGCGACATCTCATTATCAAACATATCCTGATTATAAACATACAGCAGGCCATCTGTTCCAAAAGCATTCTCGATACCGACGGTAGAGCTGTCCATATCGAATCCCGGTGAAAAATATTGGTAATTGATTTTTATGTCACCATTTGGAAAAAGGATCATCTGGGCATCTACATAATCCCCGCCATCAGGATGTTCATAATAATTGATAAACGAAATCAGAAGGACTGTTTGGTCATTGTGAATAATATTTTCATAATATATTGTTGAGCCAACCGGATCAAGGTCATCCCAGAACCAGGCGATCAGGTTATTATAGGCATCGGCTTCCGGAATCATACGATTGGAAAGAGGAATTCCAATATCATCAAAAGTGATCACACCATTCGATTGAATATAAAATTCGGTATAATTCACATCATAAAAAGAAAGCAGAAATCCTATGGGAAAAGGTCCAACATGATTATCATCTGTAAGACCGGTAACTTCCGTAGGATTTGTATGCTCCAACCATTCATAATCCGGTCCGTTAGCATCGTCACTATTATACCAGGTATAACCGAAAAGATCGGGTCCGCCGTTTGTTTGTGAAAGTAAAACCGAAGTTAGTAATAACACACAATTTAATAATATTATTTTTTTCATTTTCTCCTCTTTTTTTGATTTTTCACAAAGACACAAAGCACAAAGAAAAAATATAAATATCTTTTGTGTTCTTTGAGTTTCTATCTTGAATTAATGTATCACAAGCAATCCTGCTTGTACAACTGAAACAAACAGGATTGTTTGTTATACACTCATCATTTACTCTTTTTTATCTACTGAAATGACTACCTAGATAACCAGTATCCTTCCTGTGATGCAGTTGTCTTTTAATTATCGATTTAAGTCTTTTTTGGGAAAATCTTTTTGCTAAAGTATCTTTATCCTTATTTGTAAAAAGACCCTTAAGTAATATGAAAAAAATTATTAGGATGATAACTGGCATAACTTGAATGAGTACACTCAACATAACTACTCCTCCAAATTTAATTTAAAAGATTCCACAACATTCATAACTGTTGTAGGATTTTATAAAACTTGCCATCCGGTAGCAGTCGGATGGCAAGTTTTTAAACCATTGAAGATCCTATTTTGTCAGGATCATTTTCTTAATGTAAGTATTATCTCCGGCTTCTAATTTATAAAGATAAATTCCGGAAAACACATCATTACCATTCTCGTCTTTTCCATTCCAATTGAATTCACCGGATTTAATATTATTTCCTGAAAATGTTTTAACGATCTCACCTTTGATGTTATAAATTGTAAGTTCACAATTTGTTACTTCCGGCAAGTTAAAACTGATCGAAGTCGAATTTGATAAGGGATTCGGATAATTCTGGAATAAACCGTAGTTTTCAAAATCTTGATCATCAGGATTCTCACCTTCTACTGGTATTTGTAGTGAGATTGGACCAAAAGTTTCAGTTTGCCCGGAACTATTTATGCTTTCAATCCAATACCAGTAAGTCGAACCTTCGGCAACTTCATTTTCATCGACAAATACATAATCCGTAGGTTCGGAGCTTGTTCCTGCTCCGGAAATTAGTTGTCCATTCACCTGAAGAGCATCTTCAAGAATTTCAGTTTCGGAACGATAGATGTTCCAACCCGAATTATCTGTTTCTGTTTGAGTTGTCCAATAAAGAGCAAGATTACCGGCAGCATATTCTGCTGTGAATTCGGAAAGAGTAACCGGAGTGGGTTCATCATCAAGGACTGTGATGGTATAATCTTCTACTTCTCCATAGTTTGTTGCACCACATGGTCTACCACAATCTGTACCGGAGTATTTTAAGCGAACACGCATTCTTGTATCGCCTAATGTAGCGTCGGCAGGTACATCAAAGTTAAAAGTTCCATTACCGGTACAATCGCCACTGCAAACCATCCTTTCTCCAGCATCTGTAAAATCCTCATTCTGGTTCCAATCAATCCAAACACCTAAATCAGAATATGCATAAGTCTGATTACAACTGATAGTAATAGATACCCCGGTATCTCCTTGCGTAACGCTGGTAGATTGGGCTGTGTAATCAGAATAACTCGTTCCTCCTGTTGAATTATCGATATCCCCGATAGCAACACGAGTTATATGAACGAATTGATTAGAACCTGATGCTGTACAATAGGCAGCATTTAAATTGGATAATGCAACAACAAACATGATACTTGAAACAAAAATAAATTTTTTCATAATACATCTCCTTTTGGTTTTTAATTTTTTTTTAATTTCACTTTAGAATTTTATTTACGGAAATTAACGGTTTAAAAATAATAGTTAAATAAACAACCAT
>DRTC01000491.1 GCA_011372345.1 Candidatus Cloacimonadota bacterium | reverse complement strand
AACTAAATCAGATTATGCTGGAGCAGGGATTTGTTAAAAACAGAGAATTAAGCCTTTGTAAAAAAGACGGAGCCATGATCATTGCTTCCATATCGACAGTGGCAGTAAAAGATGAGAATGGAAATGTTAAATATTTCGATGGGATCATTGAAGAAATAACCGAAAGGAAAAGAGCAGAACAGGATTTAAAGGAAAGTGAGGAAAAATTCAGGATACTGGCGGAAAATATTCCGGGAGTTATTTATTTGAGCCTTAATGATGAAATGAAAACTCTGGTCTATTTGAATGATGAAGTGAAAAAACTGACTGGATATTCAAAAGAAGAATTTATGAGAAATGATATCACTTTTTCTGATCTGTATCATCCTGATGATAAAGCAGATATTCATTCTGTAAAAGACAATTCGTTGAAGCAGAAAAGTGCATTTCACCTGGTCTATCGGATCAAGGATAAATACGGTAAACAGCATTGGATTGAAGAATATGGAATAGGAGTTTTGAGAGAAAACAATGCCATTTTACTGGAAGGATTTATGATCGATATAACATCTAGAAAAAAAGTAGAAATGGCATTAATAGAAAATGAAGAAAAATTCAGGGAACTTTTCAATAATATGAGCAGCGGTGTTGCTGTTTACGAAGCACATGATAATGGGAATGATTTTGTTTTTAAGGATATTAACAAAACCAGTGAAATGATAGAGAAGGTCTCCAGAAATGAGATTATTGGAAAGAGTGTTCTTGATGTATTCCCATCGATAAAAGAGTTCGGTCTATTCGAAGTATTTCAGAAAGTATGGAAAACCGGAAATCCGGAACATCATCCGGTTTCCTTTTATCAGGATGAAAAAATTGCCGGTTGGAGAGAGAATTATGTTTATAAACTTCCTTCCGGAGAGATTGTTGCTGTATATGACGATATAACTCGAAGGAAACAAGCAGAAGAGCAGGTTAAAAAAAACCTGGAAGAAAAGGAAGTCTTGCTTCAGGAAATCCATCATCGTGTTAAAAACAATATGCAGGTTGTTTCCAGTTTGCTTAGAATGCAGTCCAGATATTTTAAGGATGAGTTCGATAAAAAACTGATTTTGGACAGCAGGAATCGAGTTAATTCCATGGCTCTTATTCACGAATCTCTGTATCAGTCAAAAGACCTTTCGCAAATTGATTTCGAATATTATATTAAAAATCTTATCGGGCATTTGATCTCAACTTTTGGATCAAAAGCTGAACACATCAAGTATAAACAGAATATTAATAAAATATTTTTGAATATCAATAAAGCAATTCCCTGCGGATTGATCGTTAATGAATTGATCTCCAACTCGATCAAATATGCTTTTCCTGATGGAAAGGAAGGTGAAATTTCCATCAACATGGAATTAAAAGACAACGAATATACTCTCTTTGTTTTTGATAATGGAGTTGGATTACCTGAGGAAGTCGATTTTCTTAAACCGGAATCATTAGGTTTACAGTTGATCAGCGCTTTGACAAAACAACTGCATGGTACGGTCGATCTTGAGAGGAAGAACGGAACATATTATACTATAAGATTTAAGAAAGAATTCACTGGGTAAGTTTGCTAAAAAAAGATAGAATTTTCTATTCCGCTTGAATTTATAGACGATCTCTCAAGAGAAAATAGAGGGAGTTATCAAAAAGGAAAACAAATGAATGATATAAAAAAAACGAAAAATCAGCTGGTAAAAGAACTCGCAGAACTTCGGGCTCAGATCAAGGATTTGAGAGAAGGATCAAATAAAAATGAATTCAAAACAAACAATGCTGATTCCCTGCTTAAAACCGTAAATGTTCCTGAAATGTTCATTCCGCCATTCCTGAAAGCTCAGGATTATGTAAAACAGTTTTTTGCAGATCGTGAAGAAGATCCGGAACAGGCAACTATCAAAATTTCAGGTGAAAGGTATATCCTGGTTCGGGCAGCTTCCATGTCTATCGAATTTTTTGACTTGATGAAATATCTTTATCGTGATCATTCTGAGGAAGAATCGAGGAAAGTTGCGAATGGATTTTTATTTGATATTGCTCATGCTCTGGGAAAGGCTGATGCCAAAGTTTTTCATACGAAAATGAAAGTTACGGATCCTGTTGAAAAACTTTCTGCGGGTCCGATCCATTTTGCTCATTCAGGTTGGGCATTTGTTGATATTTTACCTGAATCAAGACCATATGCAGATGAAAATTATTTTTTAATATATGATCATCCGTTTTCCTTTGAAGCAGATTCCTGGTTAACGCGAAACAGGAAAACCGATTTTCCTGTCTGTATTATGAATGCCGGATATTCGTCAGGTTGGTGTGAGGAAAGTTTTGGTATTCCTCTCATTGCAGTCGAGATCGAGTGCCGTTCCAAAGGTGATGAACATTGTCGTTTTATCATGGCTCCTCCTTCAAAGATCGAGGAACATTTATCTCGTTACAGTAAACATTCTTATGAAGCATCTGCAGCATTACGAAATGTTGAAATTCCTGAATTTTTCCAGAGAAAACGAATGGAAGAAGAAATAAAAAAATACCAGGATCACCTGGAAGAATTAGTTGCAAAAAGAACTTCACAACTTAAAATCACCAATGAAAAACTGCAACAAGAGATTATTGAAAGGATTCAGGTCGAGAAAGCATTAAAGGAAAGTGAAGTGAAGTTCAGGACTATAACCGAAAATGTTAATGTCGGGATTTATAGAAATACTGCTGGAGCAGAAGGACATTTTTTGGAAACGAATCCCGCTTTTATCGAGATGTTCGGTTATGACAGCAAAGAAGAGTTGATGAATATAAATGTGTCCGATCTCTATTCTCAATCGAATAATAGAAAAATTTTTAATGAAAAAATGCTTACAAAAGGATTTGTCAAAGATGAAATCCTGAATTTAAAGAAAAAAGACGGAACTGAAATTGTATGTTCTATTTCAGCAGTAGCAGAGAAAGACAGAAAGGGAAAAATCCTGTATTATGATGGAATAATCGAAGATATAACAAAGCGGAAAAAAGCAGAAGACCAGATCAAGAAAAACCTGGAAGAGAAAGAAGTTCTTCTAAAAGAAGTTCACCATCGGGTAAAAAATAATATGCAGGTTATTATGAGTTTACTAAGATTGCAGACTAACTATATTACTGACAAACATGCAAAAAGTCTCTTTAAAGACAGCCAGAGTCGGGTCGCTTCAATGGCTTTGATCCATGAAAAGCTGTATAAATCAAAAAACTTGAGCAGCATCGATTTTAATGAATATTTGCGGGATTTGACACAAACTTTGATCCAATCTTATAATATAGGTCACAAAATGATCCGGTTTGAACTGAAGATTGAAAATGTATTTTTGAATATAAATCAGGCAATTCCCTGCGGATTAATTATTAATGAATTAGTTACAAATTCCCTGAAATATGCATTCCCGGGTAATATAAAAGGAAAAATAGCAATTGATTTTCATTTAAATAAGGATCAGTATTCCCTGATTGTTTATGACAATGGAGTAGGAATTTCTGCTGATACTGTTCTGGAAAATCCGAAAACTCTTGGTTTGCAATTAGTAAATGCTTTAATCCAGCAGCTTCACGGGACACTCGAACTAAAAAGAAAAAATGGAACTGCTTTCAATATCTGTTTCAGCAAGACACAACTTGAAATTTTAAAATAAATTTTGAGAACTGTCATTCCGATTATTGTTTTGCTTATCTTCCGAGGATTCTTAAATTCCATACATCAATTATAGTTGATGTTTACATAAACTCCTATGAAATCCCATTTAAATTTCCTGCAAAATAAGGAAATAGGATTTTGATTAAAATGGACAAGATCGGTGTTTTACGGATCAGGTTTCATCTTAATGGAACTATCCGCTTGCGGATAGCTCTGGGCTGAGGTCTGGATTTATTCTTTTTCTCCTTTATGACCAAATCTATTATCCAGCCAATCCCATTCTTCATCAGAAAGTTCACCACAATAATTATCAGTGATCTCAACTAAGAAAAGCCTGTCAGTATCTTCGAGAATACCTTCAAATTTTGCGGAAATATCATTTAAACTTTCTTCGGTTGGAATCAATAAAGTGTCCGGTGATATCTGGATGATGTCTTTATAACTGTCGAGAAAGGTTCTGAATTTGTTTCTTTTTGCTCTTGCTAAACGCCGACCAATAAAATTGATCTCATAATTCATCAAAAAAACTGCCATTTTT
>DRTC01000490.1 GCA_011372345.1 Candidatus Cloacimonadota bacterium | reverse complement strand
AGCAAAGACAGGTTGCTCGATCTCAAAATTTTGAGCAATCTTCGGATCTAACTTCCCAAAATCAGCAATGATGGAATTTTTGTAGGATACTTCTGCTGCCAATCCTGGTTGATAATAGGATTCTTTTGAATTTGAGAATTCAACTCCACTTAAACCTAAAATTTCGAGAATATCTTCGACAATTCCCTTAATATCATAAAAATCAACTTTCTTAACAGGTTCTTTCCAATAAACAGGACTTAAATTTCCGGTCATCAAACCGGTTACGAAAAATCTCTCGTTTGCTAATTTACCTTCGCTTTTAATGAAGGTTTTGCTTAATTCAAAAAGTTTCAGATCATGTTTTCCGTGATTGATATTGAAAAGTGCATTTTTTAGAATTCCCGGAAGAAGCATAGATCTCATAATGGAAAAACTACTACCAAGAGGATTCTTGATCTTAACAACATTTCGACGCTCATCATCCTCTTTTATTTTCATCAAATCAAGATAATTCGGATCGGAAAAACTCCAGTTAACCACTTCTGAAAAACCGCAATTCACAAGAAAATCCTGAACTTCCCTTTTCATGTAAAACGAGTATTTGTCCATTATTTTCTGTGGTTTCAGGAAGGTTTCGAGATTGTTATATCCATGCATCCGGATAATTTCTTCGATCAAATCGATCTCGCGAGTCAGGTCTTTTCTGAAAGAAGGGATCTTGAATTGGAGAAGATCATCTTCCTCATCCACTTGCTTCAAACCTAAATTCTCGAGATGTTTTTGGATGGTTTCTTTGGAAAGATCGATCGTAAGTAATTTCCTTGCTCTCGAGGGACGGATCGAGACAATTCTTTCAGATTCCGGATTTGGATATGAATCCAGTTTTCCTTCAAGCAATGTTCCGCCGGCAATTTCCAAAATCAATTGAGCAGTTCTCCTGCTGACAATCTCTGCAGTTTCATCAGCCAAGTCTCTCTCAAATCTATGGGAAGAATCTGTTTGAATTTTAAATTTATTCGCAGTTTTTCTGATAGAGGAATAAAGAAAATTTGCTGCTTCGATCACGACGGTTTTAGTTTTTTTCGTGATATGAGAATTTTCACCACCGATAACTCCTGCGATAGCAATCGGTTTGGAAGCATCTGCGATCACCAGATCATTTTCCTGTAGTTCATAAATATTTTCATCCAATGCAGGAAATTTCTCATTTCCGGAAGCTCTGCGGATAATGATTTTTTTGCCTTCGATCTTTTCATAATCGAAAGCATGAAGCGGATGACCAAATTCCATCATCACAAAATTTGTGATATCAACAATATTATTGATCGGTCGTAAACCAACTGAAATCAATCTCCGCTGCAGCCATTCCGGTGAATCCTTAACCTGCACATTTTGGATAATTCTGGCAGTATAACGGGAACAGAGTTCCGGTTCATTATTCTCAAGTTTTAAAAAATCCTCGATCTTAACTTTTCCAGTCGAATATGTTATTTCCGGAATATTCAAATTAATTTTAAGATAAGCAGCTACATCCCGTGCTATTCCGATAATTCCTAACAAATCCGGTCTGTTAGGTGTTATTTCAGCCTCAAAACAAGTATCGAAACGATCATTTAAAAAAGATGATAAGCTTTCTCCAAGAGGAGCTTTTTCGTCCAAAACCATTATTCCATCGTGATTTTCGGAAATTCCCAGTTCTTTTTCCGAACATATCATACCAAAAGATTCTTCCCCCCGAAGATTAACTTTCTTGATCTTGAACTCACCAATCGAAGTTCCAATAGGAGCAAATGCTATTTTCTGATTGACCGCACAATTTGGAGCTCCGCAAATAACCTGCTTGATCTCGGTTCCATCATCCACTTGGCAAACAGAAAGTTTGTCAGCTCGTGGATGCTGCTTTTTCTCAATTATCTGTGCAACTACAATCTGCTCAAGCTCTTCTCCGAACTTTGTTACACCTTTGATTTCCATTCCCAGGTAAGTTAGTATCTCACTTATTTCATCCGGGGAATGATCAAAGTTTAAATATTGTTTTAGCCAATTATAACTTATATTCATCGTTTATCCGATTTAAATTGTCAGTTTGAGAAATTCTTTCTGTTTTTCTCTTGAAAGATCTCCAGTGATAGATTTACATAAATATTTATAAGATGGAGATTCCTCGTAAGAGAAGCTAGAAGAAATATCGGAATGACAATTCATAGTTTTACTCGTTAATCATGAGAATTGAGTCCACTCTAAAAAGGTCAAATTCAATAAAATTAGAAACCGTTAAAACGGTTAATACTTTTTCCTGTTTCATTAACCGATTCATCAGTTTCCAAATTTCGTGCAAAATTTCATACATATTCCAAATTATTGCCTTTTTTAGAGTGGACTCAGAATTGTTTTAAGAATCTGACATCATTTTCAAACAACATTCTCATATCCGGAATTTTATATTTCAGCATAGCAATTCTCTCGATTCCCAATCCAAAAGCGTATCCGGTATATTTTTCCGAATCTATTTTCAGCATATCGAAAACATTCGGATCGACCATTCCGGAACCGCCCATTTCCAGCCAACCCGAACCTTTGCAGACATTACAACCTTTGCCCCTGCAGTTCACGCAGACAATATCGATCTCTGCACTCGGTTCGGTGAAAGGAAAAAAGTTAGGACGAAATCTCGAACTGATATTTGGTCCGAACATTTTTCTGGTGAAAATATTCAACATATCTCTCAAATCAGCAAAAGTAACATTTTCATCGACAACGAGAGCTTCAAACTGATGAAAAACCGGAGAATGGGAAGCGTCATTATCATTACGATAACACCTTCCTGGAGCAATTATTTTTATTGGAGGTTCATGCTTTTCCATAACTCTGATCTGAACCGGAGATGTTTGCGTTCGGAGTAACACATCATTATCGATATAAAAGGTATCGGTCAGGTCTTTGGAAGGATGATCCGGAGGTGTATTCAAAGCATCAAAATTATGATATTCATCCTCTACATCGAACCCTTCGGCAATATCAAATCCCATACTGATAAAAATATCCTCGACTTCCCTCATAATTTTTGAGATCGGATGCAAACTTCCTTTTTCTCTCCTGCGTCCCGGCATGGTCAGATCGAAAGATTCAGATTGAAGAGTCTTTGCATATTCCAGTTCTTTGATAGTTTTTTCTCGCTCAGCCCACAGTTCTGAAATTTCTGATTTTATCACATTGAGAATTTTCCCAAATGCAGGTCTTTCTTCCTTTGATAATGTTCCCATTTTTTTCATGGAATTCATCAATTCGCTTTTCTTTCCGAGATAACGGGATTTGAATTGAAGTAATTCCTGCATGGAGGAGACTTCAGCTATCTCAATTTTGGCTGATTCCAATATTTTGAGCAGTTCTTCTTTCACCTGAATAAACCTAACTTGCTATTTGTTCTTTGGCTACATCACATAATTTTGCAAAAGAATCCATATCGTGAAAAGCAAGATGAGCCAGGACTTTTCTATCAATATCAACTTCAGCTTTTTTTAACCCGCTGATCAATTTACTATAAGTTAAATCATTCATCCTGGCAGCAGCATTGATGCGAACAATCCAGAGCTTGCGGAAATCTCTTTTACGAACTTTTCTGTCTCGATATGCATATAGCCAACCTTTTTCTACTGCCTGTCTCGCTGTTCTGTATAATTTGCTGCGACCTCCAATATATCCTTTGGCTGCTTTCAGAATTTTTTTCTTTCTTTTTTTTGCTGCGACATTATTTACAGATCTGGGCATAATAAACTCCTTTTAAATTCCCAACATTTTTTTCATACGGGAAACATCAGCACTGTTCACAAGGTCTGATTTTCTTAAATTTCTTTTTAGTTTTGAACTTTTTCTGGTAAATTTGTGACCGGCAAAAGCATGAGACCTTTTCAATTTTCCATTACCTGTCAATTTGAATCTTTTCGTAACCGCTCGTCGAGTTTTCAATTTCGGCATTTTTCCTCCTGATATTTATCCTCCAAGAAATCAAAGCATCACTAAATTTTTTTAGTGAATCTTCGTGGTCCTGGTGGCAATCATTTTTTTACTTAATATTATGTTTGTTCTTCTACTTCGAGATTTTTTAATATTTTCAAAATATCTTTTTTTGGAGCAACGATCATTGAAATTGTTCTTCCTTCGCTTTTAGGTTCGCTATCAATATCAACAATTTCTTTTAATTCTGCGCGAAGCTTTTCCAATAATTTATATCCTAAGTCTTTATGGGCAAGCTGTCTACCCTTGAACCTGACTGTAAATTTAACTTTATGAAGCTGTTTCAGAAATTTTATGGCATTATGTTTTTTAAACTGATAATCATGTTCTTCTGTATTAGGACCAAATTTGACTTCCTTAACTTGAACGATATGCTGTTTCTTCCTTGCATCACGCATTTTTCGTTCTTTCTGGTAATAATATTGCCCAAAATCCATTATCCTGCAAACCGGTGGTTGTGCTTTTGGTGAAATCTCCACTAAATCCAATCCTGCTGTTTCTGCCTTTTTCAATGCTTCGGATATGGGAACAACTCCAACTTGCTTTCCCGTTTCAGAAATTAATCTAACCGATGGAACCCGGATCTGCCTATTAATTCTTTCTCTGGGTGCAACCGGATTTGTTTTTGCTTTTCCTCTCCTGATTCTTAAGAAAATAAAAACCTCCTTAAAAATAAAAAAAAGCGAATGGAAATCCACCCGCTTTTTATATAACAATTTTATTCACATCATTTAACCTTACAAGTGTTCATTTAAAAAAACATCTGCGATGTTTTAGAAACCGTAAGGTAGAAGCGGGTTGCTTCTTTTTCCTTATTTCTCAACACAAATCCGGCTCAAAAAAAAATGT
>DRTC01000489.1 GCA_011372345.1 Candidatus Cloacimonadota bacterium | reverse complement strand
GTCTTTTATTGCAACTACATTGTATACTCCCGTTGGGATGTTATTAATTTCAAAGTAACCGGAAGCATCAGTTTCTCCAGTTTTTACTAATGTGCCAAAGCGGTGGTCGAATTCAGTGTGCTGATTTATTTTTACACCAATGTGGGGCCATTTTGTGTTTGCTTCTACTATATCCGGATCAAGTTCTGCCAATTCAAAAATACCTATCACAATTCCTGAATGATCTGTTTCACCTTCCAACTGTACAGTTCCGGCTAAAGAACCAGTTTGTGTGCTCGTAGTATTTGTACAAGAAAGTAATAGGAGAGATAAAAGTGAAAAGCTAAGAGCTAAAAGTGTATTTTTTTTCACTTTGACTCCTTTCGTTCAAGACTATGGATTAAACCGATCAACATCTTCTTTATCGTCAATAAATCTGTACGAATATCTTTATTTGGTAGATATCCCAAATTCTTTGCAATAATAAGTTGGGTATCAAGTTCAACAATCGAACCTAATGAAACATATAGAAACTGTATATATTCTTTTTTGGATTTTCTACCTGAACCCTCAGCGATGTTTGAAGGAATTGAAATTGCTGATCTTCTAATCTGATTAGTTAATCCATATAGTTCATTTTGCGGGAAATCTTTTGTTAATCTGTATATTTCTGTTACGAGATTAATTGAATCTTTCCAAACATTTAAATCTTCATGTGATATGACCCTTATTTCCTTTTCACCTTTATCTTTTATCTTTTCACTCATTTAAGTAACATTCGTCTTAATCATTAAAAATTTAGCATTAAGAATTAAACATTGAATGAATTATTTCCAGAATGATCTGATTGGGCTTCGAGCTGTACAGTGCCGGAGAGGGAGCCCGTTTGGGGGCTAGTTGAGGTACAGTAAGTTAACAAGAACAAAGATGAAAGAATAAAGATCAATATTTTGAATTTATTCATCTTGTCTTCCTTTAAAACATTTTGTATGGATGGAACCGAAAATCAACTTTATTTCATGTGACTCTCTTAGTAAAGATTTTCTTTTATTTTCATCTCCTAATGCTAAAGCATCAATAACTTTAAACCAGTAATTGGTTTCTCGTGATTCCCGAAGACAAATTGATATTCTTTGTTTGAATTCATTTTTAGTACAAGCCTGAGATTCCTCATAATTGGCTCCGATGGATGAAGATGATTTAGATAACTGATATCTGAAAACATCATATTCTTTATCGTGTGGTAAAGTTCTCAGAAATTTTATTGTTTGAACTACAAAATCAAGAAGCCTTTCTGAAAGATCGCGAAAATAATGAACTTTTTTAGTCTTTGTTCTTTCTTCTTGTTTCTTATTTTTAATTTCTTCTTTCTGCTTTAATATCTTCACCTTTATCTTTTATCTTTTCACTCATTACAGATTAAATGAATGTATATTCATACTTAATAATTGATCATACAGCACGTAGTCAAAAATCGGTGACTTGTTTGAATAAGTCATTGCAAGTAATTCCCGGAACCTTAGCAATTCTCTGATGAGATTATTGTTCTTTGAGCATTCAACAGTCAAGTCTAAAAGTTCAAAGGCACGCTCATAACAGAATGATACTTTTTCAAAGTCCTTTTTATCTATCCAATTTTTTGCACGATTCAGTTCGTTTGCGATCATCAGTAACTGTTTATCAGTACTGAAAATTTTCCACTTATCTGATGTCAAACCTGTGTGCAGCATTATCGTAGCAATAAGTTATTACAGATCTCTCGAATTTTATCGCGAATGTGAGGATCTTCCACTTCCATGCTTCTATTATTTTGGGAAGGACGAATATTAATAAGTGCGGTAAATTCTATAAAAGAATCATCACTTTGATCGGGATATATATTTATTCCCCAAAGATTGTATTGTTTTGATCCATGTTCTAAAAGGAGTGCTTCCAGGTCAGCATGAAGCTCTGCGTCTGCTCCTATGATCTCTTGTTCTACATCCACCACCATTTTCATCATATCTTCAAATCCGACTTCACGAGCAAGCCAAAGTTCGCTGAGAGATGTTGGTTCTGTGATGATTTTCATAATATTATTTTAAGGTTGAGGTTGAGGTTGAGGTTGAAAGTCAGTATATTCATTTTTTAACGCTTTAAGGATTTCATACGTTTATTTAAGTCAAATATCAATTCTTTATAGTCTTTTATTAATTTATCAACATCAATCTCATCTTCTTCATTTTTCTAAAACGTTGCTGTCATCCTTGAGCAAGAAAATGCAATGGAGACAGATATCCTTTTCGTTTTTTTATTTTTTTAGGAGACATTTCTCGATATTTTTTTGTTCTTCTTTTGATAAGTCATGTGAATAATAACGATGTAGTAGTTCAACCCTTTTATCTTTTACACAATCTCTTTCTGAAAATGAGCTTAGTACAATTTGTCGCACAGTGTGGCACATACTTATACCCATTAGAAACCGTTCTTCATTACTTTTTTGCATGAGAAGGTTATGATATAATTTTTGTATTTCAGGAGAAGTATCGTTCATGAATAAATCCATTTGCGAAATCTAATAACCGTTTGTTTTTCAGCCAACGTACAATGTATTCTTTATTATACCCTGTATTCAGCAAATTTATAATATCAGCTTTTTGTTGAGCAGATTTGGAATCCTTTGCCCACTCGATCTTTGAGATAATCAAATCCTCTTTTGAGATGATATTAACGAAATGTTTGTTAATCGTCTCAATTTGTTTTCTTTCAAAAGCCTGAATGCTATACTCATCTTTCTTCTTAATGATCATGTCTGCCTTGAAGACTTTTTCTTTATGAATAATATTGAACATAGAATTGTACTTTATGGCTTCCTTAAAAGCTGTTTCAGTAAGATAATATTCATTGGAAAAAGATGCAAAAAAATCTTTTTTTTGAGGTGAACTAATCTCTATGATTATATCAAAATCTCTTGTCATACGAGGTTCAGCGTAATAATTCATTGCCATGGAACCGGTGAGCATGTAATTGATATTTAATTTCTGCAGTTTATTAATAATATCAAAAAGAATTTGGAGTTCATCAACTATCATCATCTTTAATTTCAAACTTTATTCTATGATTTTTTTTCTTCCCGATTTTTATCGCGACGTAATGCAATAGAGAAGTATCTCTTTTTTTAACAAAATCCTAAATCCCAATTCCTACAAATACTCGTCAATCCCATTTTCGCCCTTTCTTCCCTTCTCCTTTTCACATCTATCTGCTTTCCACTTTTAATATTTCTGCTATAATTAAATCGCACTTCGTGCCCCTCGCTTACATTTTGACCTGTAAGCAACTTACTTATTATATGGTAGTTACGTTAATTTCTTATAAACTCAATGTCAATTTTTTGTCATGGATGAAAATCAATATAAGTTCGTAATATTCGTAAAATGAAATTTTATGTACAGTTTTTTGAACGGAGTTGTTAATAATAGAACACAAAATGAAAAAATTATATAATTGGAAAAAATTACAATAGGAATTGCAAATTTTTTGAATGTGTAGAGGAACTCTTTCATCCCCTGCAATTACTGACCTATCAATCATAAACTCCATTCTCAATTAAAAAATTTATTTTATTTACAATTAACAAAAATATTTATGGTTTTGAAAAGTGAAAAACAAAATGTGTGTCAAGAATTTCCAGTAATTTCTACTCCCTCGCCCCGAAAATTAGAATTTCAAGTGGATATATTTTCACATTTTTTCTTTGTACAGCAAGATTTTACATCATTTTACAGAACAGTAATAAATTATACAAAAACTTCTTTATCAATAAATTTATTGACGACTCGAATTTGTCCACAGCAATCAAGGGCAATAAAATATTACTCTACTTGAATGGCAAGTAAGAGTAAACAGAAAGGAAAAATTTATGCAGGAAAAACCAAGAGTAGCAGTCATAGGATCAGGATCATGGGGATTTAATCATGTGAGAACATTTTTCAATCTACCGACCTGTGATCTGGTGGGAGTGAGTGACCTCAGCGAGAAAAATCTCAAAAGAGTAAAAGGTCAATTCCCGGAAGTTATAACGACACAAAATTTCACAGATTTCACCAATAGTGATGATATCGACGCAGTGATCATACCATCCAGTGCGGAAGCTCATTATGAAATTGCCAAAGATGCACTCGAGCATGGCAAACACTGTTTGGTTGAAAAACCAATCACTTTAGATATTGATGAGGCACAGGAATTAGTTGATCTTGCAAATGAAAAAGACCTGGTTCTGATGGTCGGACATCTGCTTCTTTATCATGGAGCAGTAGATTATCTTAAGAAAATGGTTGATGAAAAAGAAATCGGTGACATGCTCTATCTTTACTCACAGCGTGTAAACCTTGGCAAGGTTAGATCAAATGAAAACGCACTCTGGAGTTTTGCTCCACACGATATCTCGATCATGCTGTATCTAATCGATTCCAAGCCGGTTCGCGTGTCTGCGACAGGGCAGAGTTTCTTACAGAAGAAAAACAACATCCATGATGTGGTGTTCTTCACCATTTACTTTGAAAACGGAACTATCGCAACAGGTCAAGTCAGCTGGCTTGATCCTCATAAGATAAGGAAATTCACTATTGTGGGAAGCGAAAAAATGGTCACCTTCGATGATATGGAAGTACGTGAAAAAATAAGGATCTACGACAAAGGCGTGGATGCTTCTGACGTGTCCTATGATTCCTTTGCAGAATCCCTCTCCATTCATGATGGTGATATTTCTATTCCTAAAATAACACTTACCGAACCTCTCAAACGTGAGGATTCCCATTTTATCGACTGTATCATCAATAAGAAAAAACCGCTCACCGATGGACAGAATGGACTTGATGTGCTTAAAGTTCTTGTTGCAGCACAGACATCATTGGAAAATCATGGCGCACCACAGGAAATCGTATAAGGAGCATCATGAGAAAATTAATATCTGAAAAAGCAGAGATCGGAAAAGACACGAAGATTGGACTGAACGTCATCATAGAAGATGATGTTATTATTGGAGATAATTGTCTGATTGGGCATAATGTCATCATACATAAAGGATCGAAAATCGGAAGTGGAGTACGAATCGATGATGGAACGATCATCGGCAAAGAACCACTCTTTTCACCGAGAAGTATATTCAAGAAAAAGACATTTGAACCTGCTTTAATTGGAGATGATTGCCTCATCGGAGCAAATGTGGTCATATATGTGGGATGTGTGATCGGAAATAAAAATCTCATTGCGGACTCTTCAACCATCCGGGAAAATGTTACGATCGGTGATATAAATATTATCGGAAGGAACGTGACCATTGAGAACTTCGTGAATATCGGAAGCAGGTGTAAATTTGAAACAAATGTTTATATTACAGCTTATTCAGAAGTCGGTGATTACTGTTTTGTAGCCCCCTGTGTAGCAACCAGCAATGATAACTATATGGCTCGAGATAAAGAGCGTTATAAACACTTCAAAGGTGTAACACTCAAGACTGGTGCTCGAATCGGGGTGAATGCAACCATCCTTCCCGGTAAGATCATCGAAGAAGATGGCATGGTCGCTGCAGGATCTGTCGTAGCAAAGAATGTTCCCAAAGAAAAAGTCGTACTCGGACATCCTGCAAAAGTGCTTCGCAATGTCGATGAAAAGCAATTATTGAAAAATAATCTGGATAAATAAAACGTGAACCACAAAAAACACGAAAAATGAAAATGAAGGTTGGTAAATAAGAAAATCTAAAAAACTTTCTTATATAATAATGAATAGGGCTTGAAAGATCGAGCCCTATTTTTTTCACTTACCAAGAAATGGATAATTTAAGAGAGGGAAGATTTCAATAAACCATTCTTCTACCTATCGACATGTAAGTAAATATCCTAAATTTCAATTAAATCAAAAATAATTTCCAGAGAAATTTTATCGACAAAATTTATTTAAGTAACGATGATTACACTAATAGAGGTTACCTTATGAAATTCTATGGAAGAAAAAAAGAGCTGTACAAGATCAAAACCTACTGAGATGATGTAAAGAAATGTACTTCATAAAATCTGGTGATAAACTGACGAAGAAGGATCTGCAAGACCAGTTTAGCAATAGAAGCAACCAAAGATATTCCCTCACTGTATTTTTGTATTACAGAATCGTGAGCTATTTACAACATCAGCATCTGTAGATTCCAACAGGGATTATGGGTATGAAGTTCACTAACCTTCTTTATGATGTGTTCTTCATTATATGCTGGAATAATAATAAGGATTTTAGATGGCGCAGAGTTCTTTCTTACAAAAGATTTTTGATTCATGTCTGTATATAAAAATATCATCTATTTTCATAGTCAATAGATTTTGAAATGAAGTTATCAGAACAATAGTTTCTCTTTTATCTAATTTTTTTATTGACTGAAAATATTAGTATCAAATCAAGTCTATAAGTAATAAAATAAATAGGACTTATACTATGAAAGGCATCATATTAGCTGGTGGAGCTGGTTCCAGACTCTATCCCAATTCATTAATTTATAGCAAACAGCTCACAATGGTTTATGACAAACCCATGATATACTATCCTTTATCTGTGCTAATGCTGATTGGCATAAAAGAAATATTGATAATTTCTGATCAGGATACCTATCTTTCATATAAAAAGTTGTTTAAAGACGGCTCTCAACTTGGATTATCAATACATTATGAGATTCAGGATAAACCTCGCGGATTAGCCGACGCTTTTCTGGTAGGAGAAGAATTTATCGGGAATGATTCCGTTACAATGATTCTGGGTGATAATATCTTTTATGGAAAACTTGATTTTATTCGATCTGCTCTAAAGCAAAATTATGGAGCAACCGTTTTCGGATATTATGTAAAAGATCCTCAACGCTACGGCGTTATTGAGTTTGACGAAAACGGAAAGATAATTTCTATTGAGGAAAAACCCATAAAACCAAAATCAAATTACGCAGTTGTTGGATTGTATATTTATGATAACAATGTTGTTGAATATGCAAAAAAACTACATCCATCTGCTCGGGGTGAGTTGGAAATTACTGATTTAAATAAGGAATATCTGAAAAGAAACAAATTAAAAGTAGAATTGTTTGGTCGTGGAATCGCCTGGCTTGATACCGGAACACCGCAAACTCTTCTGGAAGCATCTACGTTTATCGGAGCAGTAGAACACAGGCAAGATCTGAAAATTGCCTGTATCGAAGAAATTGCATATTTGATGGGATATATTTCCAGAGGTGATCTAAAAAGAATTATAAACAACATGCCGAATTGCAGTTACAAAAGTTATTTAGAAAAAATTTATCACGATAAAATAATTGGGAGCGTTAACTAAACTGTGCCTGGGAGGACACATAAGATTGGATAAATAATATTAAATCTGGAGAATATAAAAAGTGGATAGATAAAAATGGGGTGGATGATGGGATTCGAACCCACAACAACCGGAACCACAATCCGGGGCTCTGCCATTGAACTACATCCACCACATTATATATGGTCGGGGTGCCGAGATTCGAACTCGGGACCTCTTGAACCCCATTCAAGCGCGCTAGCCGGGCTGCGCCACACCCCGAAATATTCATCTTTATGATTAGGAGAAAAACCTTCCCAGGTGCTAATTTTCAGTCAAGTTTTATACATTAGGAACATGCATACCCCCAAAATTTTTCAGGGGCATGGCACTTTTTCATTATTACACAAAAACAACCTAATACTAACAAAAGATGAGGGATGGTGCATATCGTTGCAAAGTACTAGCATAACAATGATTCACAAAGTATGGGAGACCCTTC
>DRTC01000488.1 GCA_011372345.1 Candidatus Cloacimonadota bacterium | reverse complement strand
TTAGGAGATATGCTGGAATTAGGAAATTTGACAGAAAAACTACATAAAAAAATCTGGAATTCATTAAAGAATATCCAAAATAAATATGTAATCTCAGTTGGGGAATTTGCCAGATTTTACCAGGCTGATATTCATTTTAAAGATGTTGAAAAATTGATTAACTCAGCAATTTTATCATCATTCTCAAAGAATTCCGTGATCCTGATCAAAGCTTCTCATGGAATTCACCTGGAAAAAATAATTAAAAGGATCTAAAATGTTCTATCATTTTTTCTTACCCTTATTAGATAAAGAAATTTTCGGATACAATATCTTTAATGTTATCCAATATGTAACTTTCAGGGCAATTGCAGCTTTCGTAACTGCTCTTATCCTCTCTTTTCTGTTTGGACCAAAGCTGATCCGAATGCTGAAGAAAAACAAGGCTGTCGAGACTATCAATGAGCATTTACCTGAAAATCATAAATCAAAAGCCGGAACTCCCACGATGGGAGGATTGATCGTTCTGCTCAGTTTGCTTGTTTCCATTCTGCTCTGGAATAATCTTATCAATTCTTATATTCTGGTCATGATCTTGACAATTATATGGTTGGGAAGCGTCGGTTTTCTGGATGATTATTTGAAAAATTTCCATCATACAAAATCAGGATTAATTGCAAAATATAAATTAATGGCTCAAATCGTTCTTGGTATTGTTGTTGCTTTTATCCTTTTTTATGGTGAAAAAGATCCTGATATTATCACTTCCATCAATCTTCCTTTTCTGAAAAACACTATAATCCAGTTGAAATGGTTCTTTATTCCTTTTGTCATCTTTATGATCGTGGGAACTTCCAATGCTGTGAACCTGACCGACGGACTCGACGGACTTGCCTCAGGAACAATTGCCATTTCTGCCTTTGCTCTCGGAGTGATGGCTTATATCAAAGGACATTTCGTAATCGCTGAATACCTGAATCTTGATTATATTGCCAATGCCGGAGAATTAGCCGTATTTACTGCGGCTTTAATTGGAACCTTACTTGGTTTTTTATGGTTCAATGTCAAACCTGCCCAGATTTTTCTTGGAGATACAGGTTCCTTGTCTTTGGGTGGAATATTAGCTGTTCTGGCAATTTTATTAAGAGAAGAAATATTTTTTGCGATCGTGGGAATGGTCTTTGTTGTGGAAGCAATGTCATCGATCATTCAAAGATATTATTTTAAATATACACGGATAAAAACAGGCAAGGGAAAGCGAGTTTTTCTTTGTGCTCCGCTTCATCATCATTTTGAATTGAAAGGAATTTCCGAAGAAAAGATCGTTATTCGTTTTTGGATAATTGCCATACTTCTTGCTGCAATCGGTTTGGGAACTCTGAAGTTGAGATAGCACGATGGGAATCCAAAATCGAAAAATTGGAATTTTAGGAATTGCCAAAAGCGGACTCGCAGCAGCAGAAAAGATCAAACAATCAGGTGGACAACCATTTTTAAGTGAAATTAAAAAAGAATTTGAAATTGAAAATGTTCGGAAAATAAAAGAAAATTTTTCTTGTGAATTCGGAGGTCATTCCGATAAAATCCTGGAAAGTGATTTCATCATTGTCAGTCCGGGAATTCCCTTAAATATTCCAATCCTCAAGAAAGCTGAAAAAAAAGGCATCAAACTGATCAGCGAAATCGAATTCGGATATCTGATCAAACATCCTGCAAGCAAGATCATTGCTGTTACCGGTTCAAACGGGAAAAGTACAACTGTCAGTCTGATCCAGCATATCCTTAAAATTGCCGGCTACAAATCGATTCTCGCTGGCAATATCGGAACTGCTTTTACATCGTTTCCCATTGAAAAACCGGGAATCGATTTTATTGTTCTGGAAATCAGCAGTTTCCAACTCGATTTGATCGAAACTTTTAAACCGGAAGTTGGAGTCATTTTGAATATTACACCTGACCATCTTAATCGCTACAAAAGTTTTACTGATTACGCTAAATCAAAATTCAGGATATTCCAAAATCAAAATTCTAGTGATCTGGCTGTTTT
>DRTC01000487.1 GCA_011372345.1 Candidatus Cloacimonadota bacterium | reverse complement strand
GAGTGTTCCCCTACCTGAAGGTAGGGGCTATTGATTCGGATTTTCCTGGAAATTGGGATAAATCAATAACCCACACCTTCAGGTGTGGGAATCAAACGCAAACAGAAAAGGAAATACGCCATTCATAATGTTACTAAAAAAAAGATGTGTATAATGGACAGCTTAACAAGAGGTTTTTATTACTGCGAAACTTGAGTAAGTATAATCCTTAGATAATTCCCTCTAAATTTCATTGACATATTCACCACTAATAATTTTGTTGCCCCAAATAGAACAACACAATTGAGGAGGTGTTGTGAAAGAATATGTTAATCAGCTGATAAATATAGGTTTAACAGAAAATGAAGCAAAAGTTTATTGTTGCCTTTTGAAGAAACAGCAGTTCACAGCTACAGAAATTTCTCAATTAGCTGAAGTGAACCGTTCAAAAATTTATTCCGTGCTTCATAGTTTAAAAAAAAATGGTTTATGTAATGAAAAATTGGGAAAAGTGAGAAAATTTGAAGCAGTCGATCCAAAAATTGCTTTTGAAAATATTAAAAAAATCCAGGAAAAAAAACTGGAAAAACTTTATCAACTTCCTGATCTTCTTTCACCTATTTATAAGAACCATAAAAAAAATTCATCTCCCCTGGATTTTATCCAGGTCTTCAGCACTTCCACCAGTATTATTAAAAAACATCACTCCCTGGAACTGCAAGCAAAAGAAATGGTCTTGTCTTTTTGCAAAGCTCCCTTCGCTATGTATTGTGATCCCAAAATTCATGAAGAACAACGGGAAAGCATGAACAAAGGAGTGATCTATAAATCTATCTTTGAAGTTGAAAAAGATAATCTTGATTTTTTTGTTCATCGAATGAAAAGTTTTGAAGAACAGGGAGAAAAGATAAAAGTTGCCTATCATCTACCTATTAAATTACATGTTTTTGATGATACAACCGTGATGTTTTCCATGACAAATCAGATCAATCCGGAAGAAAATCTTACTTATCTGGTTATCGAACATCCTGATCTTGCAGAAACCTTGACCACAACTTTCTATGATTATTGGGAAAAAGCCATATCCGTTGATGAATTTATGAAAAGAGAAAATATTCAACTCAACCCCTAACCCCTTCTCTTGCAAAGAGAAGGGGAAAAGAAGTCATCCCTCTCTTTCCAAGAGAGGGACCGAGGGTGAGTTAAAAAAGGAGCTATAATGAATAATTTAACAAAAATTGGATTTACAATTTTTCTATTTTGTTTTTCCCTGGTTTTTGCCAACAATGAAAGAGGATTAACAACCAAACCGTTTGCGGAAGAGAATTCTTATATAGCAGGAACAGCCCGAACATATACTCCTCCTGCCGAAGAAACAAAAAAAAATAAGCGGGATACTGCTTTTAATCGCGATGAATGGGAATTGATCGATTCCCTCGATGTTAATACCATGATCCTGGAAGGAAAATATGCCGGTGTATATTTTGATAATATGAATCCGACTTTTGTTAAAGCATCAAATCATGATGAATTGATCCCGGAATCAAAAGCTGCATTGGAAAAGGCTCCTGCCTGGATGCGCGCAGACCTGGAAGCAATTCTTTCCCAACTTTCAACGACCAACCAGCAGATATGGGCAGGACTGATCAATGATGCTTATGATCCGTATATCGATGAGATCGCTTTTTCCATTGCTCATTCATCGGTCGCTTATCTGGAAGAAGATTATGTTTACCCTGAACTTTTCATTGAAAATGCTCATCTGATCTATGATATCGACGGTGATCTGAATTATGTAGAAGTTATTGATTACGGAACTTCTTATAATGATGAAAATTATTATTCGACTACGCGTTATTGGAAGGAAGATACACACGGAATTTTACAGCAGATAGAAGTTCCACGCGATATTTATTATTGGTATGTAGTTCATCCCAAAATT
>DRTC01000486.1 GCA_011372345.1 Candidatus Cloacimonadota bacterium | reverse complement strand
GGCAAGGATCTGAAGCGGAAATTCTTCTACTTTGGTAGCACCGATACATTCTCCATCCAATAAAACACCTACTTCCATAACCTAAGGATCTTCCAAACTCAAGATATTGATCGGAGTATATTCGTGAGTTTCCACATAATAAAATCCTTCTGTCATTTCTCTTTCTCCTCCAGTTCCTCCTGGATCTGGATTATAGACAAAACTACATGCCTCAGAAACATTGATAATATACATTTTTCCATAGCTCATCTGGCATCTTTCACTCGGATATGTTCCGTCATTTTTCCATGCCCAATCTTCGCTGTACACAGAAAGCAGTTTATCCCAGATACCTGCTAAAGCATCATGAATAGCACTTGATTGCTTGGGAAAATATCCTATCCAATTCTCACCTGCTTCCAAATCAACTACAGTATCCTCCGGTAAGGTTATTCCTGATGTCGGAATACTAACATCATTACTAATTGTTTTAATTTTATAACCTATTTCAGAAATAAGTTCATTCAAATAACCTTCATTCCAAAAACCTTCATTCCATACTTTTTCATTTCCCCATTGATCAAAAATCTTGAAATAATCTGTTTGTTCTTCAACAGGTGCACATATATATGTAGTTGTTATTCCTCCGGTTACTATTGTTCTATCAATAATCGGAAAAGAGCGATAACGGAATCGGTTTACTTCTGCTGTTGTGAGAAGGTAATCGTGTTCTATCCTGGAAGGATAACAACCCATATCAGGAGGTGTTCCATCTTCATCCTCTTCCATAGACGGATCTCCGGAATCTATGCAGGGGCTTATAGACTGATCATTCCATTGGAGATTGAAGTCACTATTCGTCTGATTCACAAATAGAGGGTTATCATATATATTGTTCCCAAGGATCAAATACTGATACTGATTATTACTACAATAAATTTCTCCTGAATTATAATCACAATATTTTACTATTGTATTATGGTATAAATAAGGATCTTGTTCAATATATCCCTGGTTACCTATATGTGAACCAGTTGTATTATTCCATAAAATTGTATTAATAAAGGAAGCATTTGAAAAGTCATCGATGAAAAAGCCGCCACCATAAACATCACTATGATTCCTGGTAATTGTACAATTGTGGAAATGACAAACCGGATCTATCCAAGCGGAATCATATAAATATATTCCTCCTCCGTTGACAGCGGAATTGCCGAAAATAAGAGTGTCATATAATTTTATTCTAGATGTTACAGCATGAATCCCTCCTCCATAACCTTCTCCAATATCATTTGCTAATGCTTGATTATTATAAATTTCGCAGCTTTCAAAAACAGAATATGAGAGAGTAATAAAAATTCCACCCCCATTACCATCTTCAGCAACATTACCATAGATATCACAATCTCTTAATGTTGGAAAAATAGTTTCACATGAATGGAGAAGCATTCCCCCAGCATAATTTGCTATATTATCATAGATTTCATTATTTTCAAATAATTTATCTGTTTCAAAGTCAGTAGCATAAATTCCACCACCACCACCTTCAATAGCTTGATTATTAAAAATCCTATTGTTTACTATATCACAAGCTGTTTTGATGTAAATCCCTCCACCTGAACCATGTTCAAATGTTCTATTATTATTGATAATATTATTATCAATAATATTATCAAATCCAATAATTATAGAAATAGCACCTCCTGAATTAGATTGATTATTTTGGAACTCATTATTTGTAATTATGATATTACTACTTGAATTACTATACAAACCTCCACCAGATTCCACTGAAATATTATCAGTGAATAAATTACTTGTTATTAAAATGTCTTCACAATTTTCGCATTTTATTCCACTACCACCTATCATTTCATCTTCGTCCATGTTTCCTTCATTAAACTGAATGATGTTATTTTCTATTGTGATATCATTACTTTCTTCTTTTAAATTGATTCCTGCTCCTTCAAAACTTTTGTTATGATGTATATTACAATTTCCAATAGTAATATTAGAGCAATCTGATATATTAACACCACCATTTATGGAATTTGCTATATCACAATAGAATAAATTAGAATTAATAACGGAGTGATTGTTAAAAAAGTGAATACCTCCCCACTTATTATCTAAAATGTATTCATTAAAAAAAATATTTGATTCTTGGCTTCCATTAGCAATTAAAATCCCATAAAATATTATTGATTTATCTTGATAAAAGAATAAATTTACTCCGTTTTCGATAGTTAAAGTAACATCCTCATTTACAATTATGTCATCAGTAACATAATATGGATTACCCGAACTTTCCCAAGTAGTATTGTTTATTAACTCCCCGCCCACATAGGTTTGTGCATTACAAACCATGATCAAAACAACAACTCCGACTAAAACAAATATCTTTTGTCGAGTAGGCATAATATATTTCCTCCTTTAATTTTAAAGTGAGGAATTTCAACACCCCTCACAGAACCGGACTTGTAGATTTCCCACATCCGGCTCTTCAATTTAATTCACATTGAGTGTGATAATGCGTAAAGATTAAACATAATTTTTGGTTTGGGGAGAGGGTATTTCTCAAGATATTGATTGAATTGTTTCCAGTTCATACTCTGCTTCTGACTACGGCGGTTTATCCATTTTTTTGTTAATCTCACTGTCAATTCATAGTATTTGGAAATTGACACATAGTTTCCGCTTATACCGTAATATTGGAAATGACCTCGAATCTTGGATTGAAGAATCTTCCACCAATCCTTCAACATCTGAACATTTCTGATAGATTTTAACCAGATATTCATCGCCTTCATTTTGGATTTGAATTTCTTGCGACTTGTTTTTCGTCCTACCTTAAAAGTGCCGGTTCTTGTTGTATCGCAGAAGTGCGTAAAACCGAGAAAATCAAAAGTATTTGGACGACGCTTTTGTCTCTTGGCATTTTCCTGCTCATATCTGCCGAAACTTATTGTCCGACTCTTATCAAGATGTATTTCCAAACCGTATTTATTAAATCTGTTCTTGAGTGCTTTCTCTACTCGCTTTGATTCAGTTGCGGATTGCACTACAAAAATAAAATCATCGGCATATCTGACTATATCGCAAAAACCGTTGATGTGTGGTTTTACTACTTTTTCAAACCAATCGTCTAATACATTATGAAGGTAAATGTTCGCAAGTATCGGGCTTAAGATACTACCCTGCGGTGTTCCTCTCTCGGATGTAACCAGCAAATTATCATCAATATAGCCTGCTTTTAGAAACTTCTCTATTAAATGCAATAGAGAGGAATCTTTTATCCGTATTTGCAGAAACTTCATCAACTCTAAATGGGGTACATTGTCAAAGAAACCCTTGATGTCTGCCTCTACAATATGGTTTACACAATTATTCATTATTAAACTGTCAACCTTTGAAAGTGCCTGATGGCAATTTCTTTGCGGTCTAAATCCATAAGAAAAATCATAGAAATCCTCTTCGTAGATGCTTTCTAAAATATGTTTGATTCCTGTCTCAACTATCTTATTTTCGATAGCCGAGATGCCTAACGGACGGTTCTCGGTTTCATTCTTGGGAATATAGACTCGTTTTGCAGGTATCGGGTTATATTTTTTGCTCTTCATCTTACCTACAAGTTTATCTAAATTCGCTTCCAAATTTTCACCGTATTTTGCCCAACTAACATTATCAATTCCTACTGCCTTATTCCTGTTAAGGCGACTATAACAATCGTTGAGAAAACTCACATTTAATAGATGTGCTAAACTTGTAAACTGAAGTTCCGGTTCTCTCGCTGCACGCTCTGATATAAGAGACAACTTAAACCAAGTGCCTTTCACCTCTGAGTATGACATTAATTTACTCCTGTCTCTTTACATTAAATTGCTGACCTCTTCGAGTGTTCTTGATGATGAACTCAATAGGCATTACCCCATTTACTCCTCTACTATAAGTCAGTCCGAAGACCATACCGACATACTGCATCCTTGCCTTTGTTCGGCTTGTTTGCAGCTTCTAAACGGAACAATATGGCTCTCCCAAGTTCCGATATAATCATTTTCGTTTACCCGCTGTGGACTCAGACTCCGGTACGTCGATATATACTCACCTTTACTTTCCCTCATTATGGGTGTGCTAAATCGTGAAAAACACCTATCTGTTTTCGCATATATCAATACTGGCTTCCAGGAAATGAAACCCTTAGCCCAATACAATATCGAATTATTTCGGAGCTCAACACCTTCACTTGCGTTACGGCTGGTAAACTGCCTTTCACACGGCTTCATAATAGCTCGTTACCTCACTTTATGCGTGTTTCTGTTCCAGACTGGTGGTTAGCCTTTATCCGGGTTGGATTGTCCAACTTGATTACATCAGCTTTGCTTGGCACTCTCATAACATTTTCCTCCTGAATTTAAAAACTTTTTATTCTTACAACACAAAATGAGAAAGCAGATTATATCGAATACTTGTCAAATGAATTTTAAATTATAGTTGATAATCAAGCTAAAATTAAAGCATATAAATAATAATTTCTATTTTTCTTCCCTGAACTCCCAATGCACAAATTCGGCAGTTCGGAAAGTATAAGTTCGCAGGAAGTTTACAACTTTGGGAATGGAATAATTTTCTTCCACGGCAAAATAATCCCGTTCTTTTAAAACTGGGTGGAGAGATTCTTTTTCCAGAAGCGAAATATCAATGATGATGGTTGAACTATCAGCAGATGTAAGGAAATCAAAATTGTCTTCCCGCACTAAAAAATATGATACTTCATTGCGATGGTGAACAGCTATCGAATCTTTCAAATTCCTGAAATATTCATCATTCTGCAGATTGGAAATGACTATTATTTTCCGGTCAGGATGAAAAACATCGACGATGCGTGCATCATCAGGGATGGGAGCATTGTGCTCGTTCCAATGTACAATTCCTTTAATTCCGGTAAAAATGAACCAGGCTGCGATTAAAACTGAAGCCATTTGAGCGATGATCTTCATTTCTTTTATTTTGGAAAGAAGTCCCACAAAAGCAAGCGGGATCAGGAAAGCAGTTGTTCCGAAGAAGAAACCGAGGAAGAGCAGCATACCGCTTAATGCTCCACCAAGATCGATAGCTTTGGAAAGAGCGATCAAAAATGAAGGACAGAAATTAATTCCCGTCAGGATTCCCAAAATAAACACTCTTTTCGTAAATCTCGTAAATTTCGGAATATGACATTTTTTAGATTTCTGCCGTGTTCTGACAGCAGATAAGATCAGGTAAATCGAAAGTAAAATATAGGCGATGGAAGTGAATAATTCCCGATTTATTGATGATATCTTTGCTCCGGCAAATCCGGCTAACGCTCCAAAAGCAAGATATGAGAAGAATCTTCCGAGAGAAATCTCACCAACTGCCAGAAGACTTTTAACCAATTTTCTTTCTTCGGTCAATAAATAGGGTAAATAGATCGGAGTGCAGGTTACCAGGCAGATCGTTCCTGTGGAAAATCCTAAAACTAAACCTTCTAACAATGTTTGTAAGATCATATTTTATTACCGCAAAGGCGCTAAGGACGCAAAGAAATCTTATTATAATTTCTCATGTAGTTTTCAATATCTGATGAGATTGCTTCGTTAGAAACATTGAAGGAAACCTCGCAATGACATATTTTTTCTTTCGTGTTGTTTCGTGTATTTCGTGGGAATCATACATCAGAAATTAAGCGTTGTTCCCACAGATATTATATTTTGAGCTGGGTGAACATTAAAATCTGTGAATTCGCTTCTTATCCAGATGGATTTTCCGGTTAAGATCAAATATTCCAGGTTTGCAGAAATTTCCTTAAATAGATCCGGAGCATATTTCACTTCTCCGGAAAAATAGATGTTCCATAAAATATATTGATTCAATCCCAGAGAAACAAGATTTCCGTTATTTTCGGGATTGATCTTTATTTCTGCTATAAGAAAGGAATCTTGATTGTGCAAAGTTAAATAACTATATTTTGCTTTGATCCGCAATAAATTAGAGATCCTTTGCATTTTTTTAGATTCAGTATCAAAACAAGAATGGTTCATATAGGAGACGAATCCTGCCAATGAATTACCGATCCGTTTTGTATAGCGAAGTTTGGCATAAAAATTATGGATTTGATCGATACTTTCGGATCTGCTTTGGAAATATTTTATTTCGGAATTCACGATGTTGTAGAAATCATAACGACGATGGAATCTCAATCCCAGATCGATCTGGGAATGATCAAACCAGTTTTCTTCATTCAAATCGTCCTTATAATTTCCAGCAGAAAATATGCTTATTTTATCTGTTATATCATACAAAATTTCAGCAAAAGAATAAAGGTCATTATCCCAGGAAAATAACTCCTCATTTTCTGAAACAGATTTATATTTCAAATTTCTCAACCTGCTGCTTAACTGAAAACGAAAGCCGTTCCAAAAAGTATTAAAATGAAATTCTGTGTTGTGAATTGTCTGCTGTTGACTCGTGTTTTCAATTCCGGGAATGGAAAGAAGTTTTGTATTCTCGTCTTCAAACCAGCGATTGCTGTATTGAAGTTTCAGATAATGAGAATTTTTGGAAAATGAGAGCTTGATCTTCGCATAATTATTGAAAAACGAATTCTGCAGTTCATGACTTTTTTCAGAATAAAAAAGACTGTTCTCAAAGGTCAGATTAATATTCTTATTTAAGTTTGCCTGCAGAAGATGATCCCATTTTAAACCGGATTTAAGGGAAGTATTGATTTCGTAAACATCATCATGGGTAACAAAAAAGTCTTCCTGTTCGGAACTTGTTATAAAGGCTCTATAACTGAGATGACTCCAATTTGTTAGTGCAGAAATATTCATAATCCAGAGGATTATCACAAGTATTAAAACAGTTTTTTTCATTTATTTTCTTTCGTAACACAATCGTCTAGATCGTGAAGGTTACACAGAATTGAATTCTGTGAAATGGAATCTTATTAAATATTATTTCACATTTTACAAAAATGTGCTACGCTATTTCGGAAAATCGATTTACTTAATATATCGCATTTTTAGGACAAACAGTTATACACTGTCCACATTGATTACACTTCGTCTGATCGATCACTGCTTTTCCATTCAAACCGATTTCAACGGCATCGACCGGACAAACCTGGATACAGCGTGAACACGAATTGCAGGAAGATGAATCGACATTATATTGGAAATTAACAGCTTTCTCACATCCCCAAATTATCAGGAAAAAGAGAAAGATCGGAATTACGATTTTGATCAATTTTTTCATCAGAATTTCCTGATCGCATCATAAGTGCAGGATTTTATACAAATTTCACAATTGATGCACTTCTCCTGATCTATAACTGCTCTCCCATCGATGATCTCAATTGCATTCACAGGGCAGACATTCCGACAATCAGTACAACCAACACAGGATTTATATTCAACAACGATTATCCCTTTGGCAACACTGAAAATCAGAGAGCATAAAATTAAAATTATTAAAACTGAAAGTATCTTTATTCTCAATTTTTATTCCTTCTTGTCCTTCCGAATTTTCTCCCGGCTATTCTTCTGAAGAATCCAAACTAATAACAAAAATTATTCATAGTTGCAGATTCTTCATAAGAGTTTCTCTGTAAGATAACTCAGAATGACAGTTTATTTAATAGGCAACTACCGACAGCTTGATCAGATTCCAGGGACATGAACAATTTCCGCAAGCATCACAAAGATCAGGATCAATCGTTTTATATGGACCAACATCAGAAATTGCACCTTCCGGGCAATCGTAAATACATTGACTGCAATCATGACAAGCTCCATGATTTATCTGAAAAACGATCTTCCCGCCCGGAGAATTAGAAATCTCACTTTCATTGTCATTATCATCATAAGTTTTGATCGCGAAATAATATATCGATCCACCCGTTAATCCGGTGATTTCGCAAGTTTGTAAAGTTCCGGCAGATTCAGGATCAGGTGGATTGGAAAATTGACTTGCATTATTCCATGTATTTTCATTAATAGGAAAAGTCGAATATCTGATATCATAATAAGATGCTGTTCCTTCATTTTCATCATTTCCAGGAGCATTCCATTGTAATTTTATTCGATATGAAAAAATATTGAATTCATCGAGAGTAACCAGATTTGTAATTGCTGCGGGCGGAATATCATCAAAGTGAATTTCTGCTTGAGCATTATTGGAAATCTCCGAATAATTAAAATTCTCATCAATTGCCTTGATCGTAAAATAATAATTAATCCCGGGAGTAAGATCATAAGCAACATAAGTTTCGGAAGTTCCGGAAAAAGCCGGTTCTGGTGGATTTGGTAATAAGTCAGCTCCATTCCAGTTTTCTTCTGTTATTTCATCTTCAGAAAATCTGATCTCATAAGATGCAGCTTGTCCTTCCAATCCATTATCACCAACTGCTGTCCAATTCAGGATTATTATGTCTTCGGTGTCTAATGCTGATAGATCCGAAATTTGAGCAGGAGGAGTTGTATCTTCTAATAATGCAGAATTAACGATATTTGATAAATTTGAAGTATTAATTTCATCATCTGTCGTTTTTATCCCGAAATAATATGTTGATCCCAGTTCAAGGTTTTGTACGAAATAATTTTGTTCCGTTCCAGCAGACAAGGGAACAGGTAAATTCGGAAGTTGCTCATTTGATTCCCAATTCGCATCCGTAATCAGCTCATTAGAAATCCTGATATCATATTGGTAAGCAGTTCCTTCATAATCATCATCTCCGGGAGCTGTCCAGATCAATTCGATCTCTGTTTCGGAAGGAATTGCCGATAGATCTGTTATTTGTCCGGGGGGAATTTCATCTGGAATCTCGGTTGTCATCTCATTTATAATATTGGAAAGATTTGAGATATTTTGAACATCATCCAAGACTTTTATTCCTGCATAATACATGGTAACAGGTTCAAGATCTGTAATTAGAAACGATTCTGTTGATCCGGCATTTTGGGGAGTGATCGATTGTTCGACTGCAGGAATTCCATCCCAATTTTCTTCGGTAATATTATTTGTGTGAACTTTGATCACATAAGAAAAAGCCGTTCCCTCAAATCCATTATCTCCAACTGCTGTCCAACTTAAAAGAATAGAATTGGATGAAATGGAATTGATCGAAAGATCGTTAATATCCGCGGGTGGAATTATATCTCCGATAATGGAAGCAATCGTGTTATTGGAAATTTCTGAAGGATTGTCTTCTTCATCAAAAGTTTTAATTGCAAAATAATAATTTATTTGCTCTGGAAGATCAGTGATAAAAAGTTGCTCAATAATTCCTGGTGACGATGGAACAATGTTTTGTTCAAATTCGATTGCTGAATCCCAAGTCGAATCATTAATCTCATTTTCACTGTAGCGGATCTCATAACGGCTGGCAATTCCTTCTAAACCATCATCTCCAACCGCTGTCCAGGTCAATTTAAGAGAATCTTCAAAGGAATTGGAAATCAAGTCGGTTATTGCTGCCGGAGAAATTTCGTCGTGATATTCTCCCTGGATCAGAACTTCCGAAGAAACTGTTTCGGAAAATTGATTAACTTCGTCAAAAGCCTGCAGATTTATAGTGATCAATTCTTCGGGGGGAAGTTCATTAAGGATCCAGTTTTCCTCATAACCTGCTATATTTGGTAGAGGAGTTTCAAAATCCGTTTGGATCATCAGGTTATTTTGATCTTTTAAGGTCAGTTCATAACGATAAGCTGATCCCAGAGTATCATCATCTCCCGGAGCTGTGAACTGAATTTCCAATCTTCCCAAGGTATCCGAAACAGCAGAAAACTCAGCGCTATTTCCCGGTGCAATTATATCGCTCTTGATCAAAATAGCATTTTCAGGACAACTGAAATTATTGATACATTGCATACACTGTACGCATTTTTCGCCATCAATATAAGTCGTACCTGTTCTTTCATCGATCTTAATGGCATCATACGGACAATTAAAATCATTTATACATTCAAGGCATCCGGAACACTCAGAATACTCGACTCTTACTTTCTGAGCAATTTCCTTAATTTTTGAGATGTCATCCGTACAACTAATTAAAATGACGAGCAAAACCAACGAAACGAAAATACCGAATATGTTTTTTTTCATTATGTTTTTTTTCATATTTAATATTACAATAATTTACAATATTTTTTTGCAGGATTCAAGTTATCCACAAACTCGGTAGGAACATTTAAAAGGATTGTTCTCAACTCGAACTTCGTTTCAAGT
>DRTC01000485.1 GCA_011372345.1 Candidatus Cloacimonadota bacterium | reverse complement strand
AAGCTGTCAGATCGATAGCATCATTCCACGAATCTTCATCACAACTGATCGCAGCATCAAAATGGATCGGATGATTATCTGGAATGTTCGAAGCAACTGTGAAAGTATAAGCATTAGTTCTTGAAACACTTCCGCTCGCTGTAATCGATCCGTAAGATTCGTAACTATCAGTTAAAGTTATATATGCATCAGTTTCAGATAAAGTCATGCCGGTATTTGTTGCGGTTTCAGTTCCGTTATTCAATAGAGTAACGGTTAAATAAGCAGTTTCTCCGGGTTCGATTACATCGTCTCCACCGGAACTGACAGTATAACTATCAATCACTACATAAGGTCCGTCATTAGCAATAACAGGAATAGTTTCCACACTTGTTGTCTTGTTGTAAGCTGTTATTGTAAGGGTTAGATCAGTAGGCTCATCAGGAATTGGATCGAGAGTAAGTGTAACATTTCCGGAACCATCTGTATAACCTGAAGCAACAATTGTAGTATCAATTAAACAAGCAAGAGCCCCTTCTACTCCGGTTGAAACATCAAATGTTGTCTGTCCAACCAAAATGCTGGTATCGTGAGAAATCGACATTGTGGAAGGAGTATCAGTCCTAACTTGCAGAGATGCATCACCGAAAATCGTCCAAGTTTGATACATATCATTTGCACTATATTCATCCAGCATTAAGCAGGAGCCATTATACATCAATCCACCAATTGAATTCTTCTGGTTTCCTGATCCTGAATAAGGTCCTGTTCCACAAAGAAGATCGGTTATTTCATCTTGAGCAGACATTGGCGGTGCCCAGGATTGATTGATAGTCGAAGCATAAATTGCAATTGCTCCGGTTGGATTTGCACCATTCGTAGCTCTCATCCAAGCTTCGGCAAAACAGGTTAATCCATCGAAATTACCGTTTACACAAGCGACATCACAAATGAAGGGCAACATATTATTATTGGTCAGAGCATTGATATGAGAGACACCGAATCCTGTAGTTGACCAGGAAGTATTATCACCGTGACCGCAATAATTTCCAAAACTACGACCGTTATTCAAAGCAGTTGTGACATCGGATGCAGATGCTCCCGGATCATAAATCTCATCGACTTCCGTATAAGTATATCCTAATAAATCAGTTCGGATATTGCCAATGTGAACATAATCGGCTTCACCATCATCTCCTTGACCTGCACCTTGATCCGAACCGATTCCGAAACCTTTATGCAACCAGCTTCCGCTGCTGATATCTCTTTCATAATAAATTGTTCTATCTACTTGAGTATCAACATCGGAAGTTGATTCGGCAGAAAACCTGCCCACAAAAATATCAGGATATCCATCTCCTCCATCGAGTAAAGCATAAGAAGGATCGGAATCTCCATAAGATGATGAACCCGGAGGAACCTGGGCAGCATCACCAACTAATTGTACAAATGCCAGATCATTTCCTTCATCATATTCGGATTGAATGAAATTTTTAATGGCAGTTGCTGTTGAACCGATGGTTGAGACATTATGCAGTTCCGTATCGATTCCTTTCTGATTTTTCCAATCCACATAAGGTTGGATATTTGTCATAAAAGAACTGTAGCAGATAACGAGCATTCTGCCATGTTCATCAACGGAAGTGTATCTTTCCCTTGAAAAATTTATAAAATGATTTTGATAAATTTCCTGAAAATATTTATTGATATTATTGGAAGTTCGAATTTTGATATTTTCCATATCGATTCCAACATTGTTTACTTCCAATACAAGATGATTATAAACTCTTAAAGTTTGGGTAACAGGATTGTAAGCGAAAGGATAAGCATGAACAGCTAAACCTCGGAAATCTCTTAAAATGTAGGGAGAATTGGAATCTGCGAGATTTTGCGGATAAAATTCATCAATTCTATAAGTTTCGGAAAATTCATAAGGAACATCTGCCGGATTAATATCTCGATAAAGAATTCCTTTGGAAGGAACTATCTTCATCTGGTATTCCACAAAATCCTTTTCCACGATATTGATTTTCATTTTAGCATCATCAGGAATGATGATACTTCTGGTGATCTTGGGAAGTTCGGGATCACCTTTTTCATAAGTTTCGCTTTCTTTTTCCAAACTTAACCGATAGTAAGTTTCTCCATCGATCATAATCGGAAATCTTTTAAAGTTACCAAAATTATATTCGATAACAGTTTGATAATTATCAGAAGAAATCACATTAACATTAAAGTCATTATCATTAATTATTATTTCTTCTGAAATGCATGTTAGAAACAATAGTACACCTATAAACAATAAAAGAACCTTCATCATTTTTCTCCTCCTCTTTTCTAAATCAAATTTTTTATATATTTTTAAGGAATAATAAATTTATCCTTTTTATTTGCATTTTGTTATTTTTGATTTATTAATTCGAAAATAAGTTACACCGTTCCCAACCTGTTTTTGGTCCTTTGGACCATAAGCAAGTTAGGAACAGTGAAAAACTTATTGTGAATTTAGTAACCTGAATCATCAACCTTTTAGTTGAACCGACATTAACACACAATTTAAGTTTACTTTTTTGATCAGTATTGATCCTTATTCTTAAAACCGGTTATCAAAAAAGACCATGATTAGATTTAAAATCCTCTAAATCTCCCATTATAAAGGGGGAGTATAACTGTTAGGGAGAATTAAAGAGGATTAAATAATTTCCATGATAAATTCGGATAACCATTT
>DRTC01000484.1 GCA_011372345.1 Candidatus Cloacimonadota bacterium | reverse complement strand
GTCAAAACTAATCATAACACAATATATCTATTGTTTGTTCCCACGCAGGAGCATGGGAACAAGTAATCATTATTGCGTCAAGACCAATCAGTCTCAACTGGAATCAATCCTTCCATCCCAGCATAATTCCTCACACTCGAATATCTCCAATGAATATCTTCATCCACATATCCGTGAATAATGGGATTCTTATGAATATAATCAATTTTCTGATTCATCATATCTATTCCTTGAATCAGTTGCGGATGACTTCCTTCCTGCCAGAGTTGAAAATTTCTATCATTTTTGTATGAGAGTTTATAGAAATTCAGTTGTTTAAGCATAAATTGATTATTTCGTTCTTTAAAATAATCAATAATTTCTCTTGCTGTAAAAGATTTAAAATCGCCTATTTCCTTTGATAAATCCTCTGAAGAAGCAATAAGATGAAGATGATGTTCCATTATTACATAAACGAAAATTGTTAGTCTTTTATTTTCCTGTAAAAATTTGAGAGAATTTAAAATGACAACTTCAGGATTCCCGAAGATTGGTAGCCAGTTTACTGTTGTACAAGTTAGGAAGTACGGTTGATTGTTTTCAAATATTTTGTATCTGGTTCTGGACATTTAATTATTCCTTGTTTTTACGCAGAGCGTAACTATATTCATTCCCACGCGGGAGCGTGGGAACGAGAAAAAGGCACAAAGGCACGAAGAAGCACAAAGAACATTTTATTTAATCTTCAAAAATTTCATTATTTTTAGCTTAAATCTTTCAATATCGATAAACTTCATTTCTTTAACTGAAATGATAACTAAATAAATTCCGATTATTCCAAATAAAATGTTCGAAATCCACATCGCCAGAAATGGTGAGACAACTCCCTTATCTGCCAGTTCTTCTCCCCCCGTAAGAGTTCCGTAATAGATCAGAAAAACGATCGAGCTGACGGAAAAAGCCATACCAACACCACTGGTTCTGGTCATCATTCCGATAGGAGCACCGATCAAGACAAAGATCAGGCAGGCAAAAGCGATCGCATATTTCTTATGGATCTCAACCTGGTACATCCGAATATTTTTCTGATAATTCCTGATCTTATCCAGCTTGATTTTCCTCGAATTATAGAAATTCTTTAATTTTCGTTTATCTTTTTCCGTACGGATAGAATCAACTTCCAAATCATTTATTTTCTCATTGATCTCAAGAATTTCTTTTTTCACAGATTTAATCGATCCTTCTTTTTCATCGATCTTTTCCTGCATTGCTTTGGAACTTAATTCCCGATCACTGCGCGAATCCGTATTAAAATCCGCATTATAACCTAAATCCGGTAAATTCAGAATAAACTTCTTAAATTTCCTGATCAGGTATTTATCTGGTTTTTTGGGATCTCTTTCATGCATCTGACCATTGAAAAGAATTGCTTTCAGGCTGTTCCCTCCATCTGATAAAATAATATTGCCCTTTTCAGCGATGATCGTCTGAGGAAATTTGATATTTTCACGATTATAAATAACCACATTCAATAATTGATCTTCGATCCGTTCTTTAGCATAGATCGTATATTTTTCGAGAGTATTGAAAATTCCAGGTTTAATGGCAGTTACCGGTCTGCGATAACCTGCTTTTCTCATCAGATTTTTGAGAGTATGGTTTGTATCCGGTAAAACTGCATTATTGAAATAAACCATGAATATTGATAACAAAAAAGCAGCTATTACAGTCGGTTTTATCAAAGTATAAATATTTATTCCGCAAGACTTGAATGCAATCAGTTCATGATCGACAGAAAGTCTGCCGAAAGACATAATGGAAGCAAGAAGAACAGCCATCGGAATCGTCAGGGCGAGCATAAAAGGTAAACTCAGACTGAAGATGGAAAATATGGTCAGAAGATCAAGATGCTTTTCGATGATCAGGTTCAAGAGATCGATCAATCTGTCGAGCAGCATCACGAATGTGACGACTATCAGCGACACGATGAATGGTTTAAAATTTTCCTTGAGGATGTAGCGTTCTAATATTTTCATTTTTATTTGCCACAGAGACACAGAGAACACGGAGAAATAATTCTCGTTCTAATACTCCTTCGTTGGTTACTCGTTCCAACGCTCTTGCGTGGGAATGCTTCCTCCGACGCTCCTGCGTCAAAACTTATCATAACACAATATATCTATTATTTGTTCCCACGCAGGAGCATGGGAACAAGTAATCATTATTGCGTCAAGACCAATCAGTCTCAACTGGAATCAATCCATTCAATCCTGCATAATTTCTCGCACTCGAATATCTCCAATGAATATCTTCATCCACATATCCGTGAATAACAGAATTTTTATGAATATAGTCGTTTTCTGATTCTTCATTTCAATGCCCTGTATTTGTTGAGGATGAAATCTTTCCTGCCATAATTGAAATGTTCTATCTTTCTTATGAGTTAGTTTATGAAATTTTAGTTGTTTGAGCATGAATTGATTATTTTGTACTTTGAAATAATCGATTATTTCTCTTGCTGTAAAAGACTTGATATCATCGATTTCTTTTGATAAATCCTCTGCAGAAGCAACAAGATGAAGATGATGTTCCATTATTACATAAGCAAAAATTGTTAGTCTTTTATTTTCCTGTAAAAATTTGAGAGAATTTAAAATGATTTTAGCAACTTCAGGATTCCCGAAGATTGGTAGCCAGTTGACAATTGTGCAGGTTAGAAAATGCGGTTGATTATTTTCGTATATTTTATATCTGGTTCTGGACATTCTTTAATTCCCTTTTCACGCAGGAGCGTTGGATTTTTGCATTCCCACGCGGGAGCGTGGGAACAAGTATCGCGACTTTGCGACTTTATGTCTCTGCGTCTTTGCGGTTCACTTTTCAACCATCTTCAAAAAATCATCTTCCGAAATAATTTTCACAGTTCCGATCTTCTCTGCTTTCTTCACCTTTGAACCAGGATTCTCTCCGACTATCAAATAATCCAGATTCTTGCTGACAGCGGAAATTACTTTTCCTCCAAATTTTTCGATTTCCTCCTTTATTTCGTTTCTTTTAAAATGAACAAGTGTTCCTGTTACTAAAAACTTCCGACCGTTCAATAAATTTTCCTGCTCGATCTTTTCAGATGTAAAATTCAAACCTGCTTCCTGCAATTTGCGGATTGTGTTCAGACTCTCTTCATTCCTGAAAAAGTCAAAGAGCGAGTAAGCAATTTTTTCACCTATCTCCTCAATATCGAGAAAATCTTCGATAGTTGCGTTTATCATCTCATCAATATTGGAAAAATATCGAGTCAATATTTTGGATGTTTTTGCACCTACAAAGCGAATTCCAAGTCCGAAAAGGATTTTATGGAATTTCTGTTCTTTCGACTTTTCAATTGCAACTTTCAGATTCTCAACCGATTTTTCCGCCTGTTTATCAAACTGCTTAACCTGCTCAAAATCTATGTTATAAATATCTTCGATCTTCCTGATCAAATTATGTTCGAGCAACTGTTTAACGAGTGCTTCTCCCAGTCCTTCGATATCAACTGCTTCCCGCGACGCAAAATGCTGAATCTTTCCCTGAATTTGGGCAGGACAATTGATATTATTGCAATAAGTGATCGCACCATCTTCTTCTTTTTTCAGAGTAGTTCCACAAACAGGACATTCTTTTGGAAAGACGATTTCAGGAAATTTATCTTTTCTTTTGGAAAGATCCACGCTCAAAATTTTAGGAATGATCTCACCTGATTTAATGACCTTTACTTCATCTCCGATCCTTAAATCGAGTCGTTTGATCTCATCTTCATTATGAAGGGTTGCTCTGGATACTGTCGAACCGGAAATATAAACAGGTTTCAGAACTGCAACCGGTGTAACAGCTCCGGTTCTTCCAACCTGATAAATAACATCGAGAAGTTTCGTCTGTTTCTCTTCTGCTTTGAATTTATATGCCATCGCCCATTTCGGACTTTTCGCAGTAAAACCGAGTTCCTTCTGCAAAGCAAAGTCGTTCATTTTAATAACAATTCCATCGATATCAACTTCCAGTTCGGAACGGCTCTTTTCCCAGAAATTGCAGTATTTTACAATTTTCTCAAAATCAGATGCGAATTCAGTATATTCATCGATCTTGAAATTGTTATCCTTCAAAAAATCCAGTAACTGCTTTTGCGACTGGATCTTCTCATTTTCCAGAAAACCAACAGAATAAATAACCGAACTTAAATTCCTGTGCGCGACAATTGAACTATCCTTGACCTTGATCGTGCCGGCAGCAGCATTACGCGGATTGGCAAAAAGTTTTTCTCCTTTATCTTCTCTTTCCTTGTTTATTCGTTCAAATTCTTTGATAGGAAGATAGATCTCACCGCGAACTTCGATCGGATTTTTATATTTTATTCTTTGCGGAATAGACTTGATAGTCTTCACATTATTGGTAACAACCTCACCTTCGAATCCATCTCCGCGAGTGGTCGCATAAACCAGAGTTCCTTTATCATAAAACAGATTTATGCTGAATCCATCGATCTTATGCTCTAAAGAAACTTCCGGGAATCTTCCGGTCTTCTCTGCGATTTTTCCCAGAAAAGACTGTACTTCCTCCAGAGAATAAGCATTATCCAAGCTGTACATCCGCACTTTGTGTGGAATGATCTTTGCTTCCGGAACAAGATCCGAACCTATTTTTTCCGTCGGAGTTTTATTGATCTTATATTGAGGATATTTGCTTTCCAGTTCCTGCAATCTTTTAACCAATTGATCATATTCATAGTCAGAGATTTCCGGTTCGGATTTCTCATAATAAAGCTGATTATGATGAGTGATCTGCTCCCTCAATTCTTTGATTTCTTCTTTAACGAACAGGTCTTCCAATTCTCCTCCGATTTTTTGACAAATTTTAGAGAGATGATTTTTAAATCAATGTTTTTTTCAATATCAAGCGTAAAATAAAATTTATCATTGACACAATAATAGATAAAAATCAAAAATTTATAGTTTTTCTTAAAGTTTTTAAAAAAAAAACAGGAGGTTTTGTGGGTAATACAAAATCTCTTCTTCCTATAATCCTCCTCGGGAAACAGTAAATTTTACGCAATCAAGAAATGCTAATGATTTCTTTCAATACAGCGATTCGCTAGAGTCTGAACCATCCGAAGTACCAGAGTAATCTCCCAGCCCCTCTCACCAATATCTCATCTACAGTATTAAATATTTCATCTACAATAAACAAAATCTGATCAACATTAATAAATATCTTATTTACAGTAGCCAAAATACTAACAACATTAGTAAATCTCTTAACTGCACTTTATAATCTTTTATCTACATTCATTAATCTCTCCTTTACATATAACAATATTTTTTTAGTTTTGTCCATTGTAGATGAAAGATCATAGAATGTAGTTAAGAGATTAAGGGATGTAGTTAAAAGATTAAGGGATGTAGTTAAAAGATTGAGGGATGTAGTTAAGAGATTAAGGGATGTAGTTAAAAGATTGAGGGATGTAGTTAAGAGATTGAAGGATGTAGTTAAGAGATTGAAGGATGTAGATAACAGATTATAAAGTGCAGTTAATAGATTACTTATTGCAGGAAGAATATTATGGCAGAAAACAACGG
>DRTC01000483.1 GCA_011372345.1 Candidatus Cloacimonadota bacterium | reverse complement strand
TGAGATAGATTCCTGATGAGAGTAGTTTTCCATTGTCATCAGTTCCGTCCCAAATAACCTTATTCATTTCTAATTTATCATTTCTAATTTCTAATTCGCGAATGCGTTGTCCTTTGATGTTGAATATTTCGAGAGTCACAAACCGGGAGGTTTGTGTTACATTGAACGAGATCGTTGTTTCGGATTGGAAGGGATTCGGATAAGATTGCAGAACAAGTTCTGCACTACAAATATCATTTTCTTCAACTGCTGCATCATAACCAAAATCAATATCAAGAGCAGCATATTTGAGCATACCGCCAATCTGAAGGCCAAAACCTTGAATAGACGAACCGTAACTGTAATCATCCAGAAAGAAAAGATGAAGTTTTCCATGTTCGTTTCCTAAATCTTCGATCAAATCTCCCGGATAGATATAGCACGGAATCATTCCTTCAAGTTCGGGAGTCTCAAGCGAATTCAGGAAAATCGGTTCGGACCATGTTTCTCCATTATTGTTGGAAATGCAGATCGCAATTTCAGGAACTTCCAGCCAATCTTCATATCCGGGTGGTGCTCCTTGATTTGCCAGTTTTGCTTTTAAGCCGTCAGACCAGACTGCTGCCAGCCAGTTCTTTTCTTCATTTTTGACGATCCTGAAATAGTTTTCGTGATAGGCTGCATCAAGATCATAATAATATATAGGCCAACCATAATAATAAAGTACATTTCCTTGATTATCATAATTATCAGGAGTTCCATCTTCATCTAAATCCCAGGGAAGCATCGGAATATTGTCGTTGGGATTTTCTCCTTGTATATCAAGATCAACGAAGTTAAATTCATTCGTCGAAAAATCGAATTCAATCTCTTTTGGAAAAATCAGGTTAGACCAGTAAACATCATCCTCTTCATCCGGATCATCTCCATGTAAGCCAAAACTTCCTACAAATTTTATTTGGGAATTGTCATCGGTCAGGACTGCATTAAAATGATTACAATTTACAAAAGTAAAGTACAATTCATAGGGTGTATTATTATCATTAACAAAAGCATAACTCCCATCCTGGTTTTGAGGATTGTCCACATAAAACCTGAAATCTTCTGTTACTAGACTGAATTCACCCTCTCCATAATTATCATTGTAAAGGACAAAAATATGCTGATCATAAGATTCATCCCAACTTGCTAAATTACCAATAACTGCTACTTTCCCATCATCTGAAACTGTAAAAGTGTAATATGGTCTAACATGTGGTTCGCAATATGCCCATTCATCCAACACTGGAAATGTAATATAAGTCCAATCTAAAGTTGATAAACTATCTAAATCCAGAGAACTAAAATCAGCATAAGCAAGTAAAGCATTTTCGGGATACAAGAAAGGATTAACAGTTGCACGCTTTGCTAAAATATAAACTCGTCTTTTACCTTCAATGGGTGAAGGTCCGATTTGCACAATAGGCCAGATAAATTCATCATTCTGATATTGCCCTTGAGGATTATCGATCACAATAAATGGTTCTCTCCATAAACCAGTATCTCCCCACATGTGAAACAAATCATATGACATAAATACATCATAACAAGTTCCATCCTGTTGATGCCAGGCTACGAAAGCATTTGCTGTAATTGGATCAATCGCAATTCCGGGATAGCCATTCCAGATGTTTTCAGTAATTGATGTTGATTCGCCAATATTTCCACCTGAATCAACATAACAGCAATATGTTTTTCTTGTTGCAGAAGATGTTTCCATCGAATGAAAAACAATATAAACTCCTCCGGCTTCATATCCGTTTGGTTGAGATATTTCAGGTTGAACGCAAACCGGAATTCCATTATAACTTCCCGGCATGTAATCGTAATAAGTGAACATTAAATCTGCTGGTTCGATAAGGAATTCGTAATCGGGAATTGGTCTGGTACTGGTTGGAGGTTTACCTTTTATAGTGTTGA
>DRTC01000482.1 GCA_011372345.1 Candidatus Cloacimonadota bacterium | reverse complement strand
TCTTTGTATATGCAGATCCTCTCTACAATCCTTATGAATCAGTCGATATCACCTTCGATGTTACCTATGATACTTCGGCTCATCCTGTATCTGTGCAAGATCAATGGGCAAGCGCACGACCAACGTTAATTTGGATTTTAATCATTGCGGGTGGTTTTTTGATTATCACTACTATTGCGCGCAAAAAGCAGAAGGCAAATAAAGATAAAATGAAACAACCGCAAGGTGCTTCTACTGCGTCTAAAACTTCTACGGTTTCCACAAGTTCTTCTCCTGCAACTTCCAGTCAAACTTTAGCCAGTACCTTGAAAAAGAAGTATAAATGTACTCGTTGCGGCGCAGAAATGGAAGCAGATGCAGTTTTCTGTCCCAATTGCGGGAAAAAGCGTGAAGGGCGATCTTTGGGCGTACCCTTGAAAACAACCCCTGGAAATCGCACTTACTGTAATTTCTGTGGTGCAAAACTACCTAAAGATGGAAAATTCTGTGAAAGCTGCGGAACTCCGATAGTACGCTGATTTTTCGTTTTGTCGATTTTTTCATTTTCATTTTTTTTAATTTCTATACTTTTTCGGATTTATTCATGAACAATATTCATCAATATGTCACATTTTTTAGAATAGCTCCTGGAAAACGAGCGTGCTCTAAGCGAGCTCCGGTGAAATCGGCATCTTCTAAGTTACAATTCTCAAAATCGGCATATTTTAAATTTGCATCTCGAAATGAACATCTTCTTAAATCAGATCGAGAAAAATCAGTTCCTATACATGAAGCTCCCATAAAGGAAGTTCCTTGACACATTGCATCGGTGATTAAACTGTGGTTAAGATTGACCTTGTTCCAATCGCAATTTTCGGCTAGAATCCCCACTAAATTGGCATAAGGTAAGAATTTTCCTGTCAGCGTAAGATTATCTAACTGTAGATTATTTAATATAGCTTGCCCTGGAATACTTTGTTTAGAAAGATATATCCCTAAAATTATTCCATTGATATTCATCGTCTGCCATTGACCCCCTCCGCCGTCTAATTTGAGAAATTTTTGATGATTTTTGAGAATGCTTTGAAATTCTTGCGGGGATATCACCTTGGATGTTTCAGCTATCTTTCGGAGATGGATCCGATCTATATCAGAATAATCTGCTCCTTTTTGTTCGGACAGTGGAAATTTGATAGAAAGAGGTGCTTTTTCCATGGAAACACCTAATTCTCATGCAGTACGGGATACAAACGGGGCGGATCGATGATGATTTCTTCCAGATAACTTGATCGAATTCGATCAAATAGATCTGCTGCATGGGGTAAATTTTTTTCTTGAAGAAGCAGGTGAAATGCATCTGGTTCTACTAATCCGAGTTTTTCATTTGATTCCAAAAAATCCATAATGGCCGACGGTGCATTAAGAACATGATATTTGATTTCCTCTGGCCATTCTTTGGTATAACGATACATCTTCTGCAATTTTTTGTGAGCCGATAGATAAATACCGCGTGTATCAAAAGAATCTTGGGAGATCGACATATCAATCTGCTTTGCATATTTCCTATTTTTTTGCTTCACTTGTTTCGTAAAATCTGCAAAAACTTCATCATCGTATGTTTTTTCCTCAGATGTGCCACTCAGCGAATTATTATTCAGAAATTCAAGTGATTCCAGTGAATCAAGGGCACCTGTGGTAATTAATAATGCCTTTCCCCCTTTATTGGAATAATTAAATGTTTGCAAAACTTCCTTTTCTCCAACTTTTGTGCTTCCATGATATGCCTTTATCTCCACGAAAAGAGCCCGTTCGCTTTCAATTTCTGTTTGATTGGGGAATTTTTCAGATTTTTTTCCAGAAACATGCAGAATTTTATTGGCTTCATTCACGGGTAGTAGCAAACAGTCGGGGTTTACTTGTTCTAATCTTGGTTCATCGAATGTGAGATAGTTTAGGGTGGTGAAAAATTCTTCTACAATCCATTTAAGGGCCATTT
>DRTC01000481.1 GCA_011372345.1 Candidatus Cloacimonadota bacterium | reverse complement strand
TTGAACCAGAAAAATTTCATCATTTAGAATAATCAGCAGCATCAGAGAAATTCCAAATTCCATTGTTTGAGTATTTCTGAATCTTGAATAAAGTTGCCAATTAATCTCGATGAAAAACTCTTCTAATGTTTTTTCCAAATCTTTTTTAGGAACATCCTCAAGATTCAAATTCATCAATCTTTCTAAAATATGGAAATTAATCCTGTTTAGAAATTCACTTTCCTCCAGATTATGCGTCAGCAAAATAAGATTAAAATCCTGGTTCGGGAAGAAATCCGTAAAAGTCAGATTGCTTTTATTTGTACTTGAATGATCGATTAAATTTATCATAATTTTTTAAGACCTTACTGATGGTTGTTAATCTTGATATTCTTTCAATAATTCCATCAAGATTACGAAACCTCCGTAATGGTCGTTACACTATTTTTTATCCGGTTGTGAAAAATCAACAATTCGTAAGGTTTTCAATTTCTCCATTCAGCCGTTTTCCCCCTTCTCCGTTTCTCCATTTTTCCCATTTTACTATTCCAACTGATTCAACAAGTTCAACCATTGCGGAGGTCTCGTTCCTCGACCATTCGCAAGGTTTTAGTCAGTTCCACCATTCGATGAAACTACGATAAAAAACTCTGAACAGAGTTGGAAAATCCATCAACATATTGGTGTAGGAAGCATTTGCCAGCGGACAATAACATTCTTTATTTTTAATGGAAGCTCTTTCTCGATCGAGTTTTTTGCTGAACCAGATTTTTTTGAAATTATAATCCAGATCTCGTAAATTTCCCAGAGATTCCGCTTTGATACAACAGGACCAGACTTCTCCGTCCGGAGATATTTGTGCGGAAGCAATTCCAGCATAACAGGGAATGATTTGAGTTTTATCACGCAGAATCTTTTTTACAAGATTATAATATTCGATCCTGAATGCTTGCGTGATTTTGTTCATTCCCTTGAAATTCCCATTTTTAATGCGATGGATCAAAAAATCAATCGATGATCTGTATGAAAGTTGATCCGGCATTATTTTCGCATTCATTGTATCAAGTTCATTTCTTTCTTCGGCAATTTCAGTTATGTAGGAATCAGGTTCCAGAGCCATCAATGTATTAGCAATTCGAGCAAAATCTTTGACATTAAATTTGGAAATTACAGTATGAATTCCCACGGATAAATTATTTAATTTCAAATCCTTAAGTTTATGAAATGTTGAAATAACTTTTTTGTAATTCCCAGGAACTTGCCGGATTTCATCATGTTGATTCTCAATTCCGTCGATCGAAAGATTTATAATGATTTGAGATTTTTTACAATAATGAGCAATAGATCGCACATCATCGACAATTTTTGCAGTTAAAATTCCATTAGTCGGGATATTGATGATTTTCGGTTTGGAATATTTATAGATAATTTTGCAAATCTCAACAATATCTTTCCGTAAAAAAGGTTCTCCTCCGCTCAAAGTAATCCAGTATGGAGTATGACCGATTTTTTTGAAGATAATCTTATATTCGGATGAAGTCAGGTTTTCTGCTTTTTTCTTATAAATATTGCAGGTTTTGCATCTGGAATTGCAAGTATAAAGCAAACTTACCGTATAATTCATCGGCAGGATTTGAGGACATCCGCAGTGCCTGTTGAGTTTGTATAGTAATATTTTTGGAATAAGTTCTAACATAATTATTTATCCTTCAACATATTCACTACAATAGGGACAGGTAACTACTCCGCAAAAATCACCTGCAACTCCGAATATTTCTTTACATTTAGGACATTTAAGTTTGTAGTAATTCTCAAAGGTGTTTATTTTCTGATAATCTATTTTGTTTACATTAAATAGGCTGTTGATTCTTAAAATTGCATTTTGAAATAGATAATTTGATCTGTATTTATTATTTTCCTTCTTTACTATTTGAAGAAAATCGTTATTCAAAAATTCTAATATTCTTAAGATCTTATCTTTCGAATCTTTAAGGTGAAGATTTGATTCACAATATAAATCGATCCTACCTTTAATTTCATCGAATGATTTAAAATTGAAATCCATATTTTTAATAACAATTCTAACTGAATCTAAAAATTCATTTTCTCGAAGCGTATTTTCTTTAAGAGATGTTAAATCATCCTCATTTATAAGTCCAGATTTTGAAAAAATAAAATCTAATTCAAAAGGAGAAAAGCACCTTTTTTCATTCAAATTATATAATTTCTCCAGAATTTCAACCGTTATTAAACAAGCCTTTTCCATAATTGCATCTTTAATCACCGCTTTTTGAAACTTGTCTGCAATTATGATCATATACTTCGCATCGTTCATCTCTTTATGTCTTTTGATTCTGGTAAAATTTATTTTGTTGATCGATGGTAATTTTGTAC
>DRTC01000480.1 GCA_011372345.1 Candidatus Cloacimonadota bacterium | reverse complement strand
GATAAATATTCGACCATAATCGTCGATAGCTGCCATTATTCCGTTCCCGAAAATTACACCGGTAAATTTATCACAGCGAAAATATATTCATCTGAAATTATTTGCTTTTATGAGAATGACAAGATTTGTGTTCACAAAATTTGTGTTCATAAAAAATCTTATGGTTTCGGGAAATGGATCATCAAGATCGAACATTATCTGAAAACTTTGAAACGGAAGCCCGGAGCAGTTCGCAGCAGCGTTGCTCTTTCTCAAATGAAGGAAGATTTTCAAACATTATATCAAAACTATTTTTATTCCAAGTCAAGAGATTTTATCGAACTTCTTATTTATATGAAGGAAAATAAACTAACCCTGAAAGATATTCAAACCGTAATATTCAAATTGGAAAAACTTTGTCCGAGAGACATTTCAACGGTGAAGATCAAGACTATAATCGAGCGTGAGGAAGAGGAAGAAAAATTCTCTTCAAAAACGGAAATCGAGGAAATTTCGATGAGTCAATTATCCGATCTTGCCCAACTTTTGCCACACAAAAATAATCTCAATGCGAGCGGAGGTGTTCTATGAAATTGCATGAAGAAATCGTAGAATATACCAAGTCGATCCGCCTTCCGGAAATCAGAAAAACCTACCGGATTAAAGCGGAAGAAGCTCTAACAGAAAATAATTCTTACGAAGAATATCTGCATAATTTGTTGGAAAATGAGCATTATCGCAGATTGGAAAACAGGAAACTTTCCCGTATCCGTTCAGCCAATTTTCCTTATAAAAAATATCTTCAAGATTTGAATATCGAATTCTTATCCGAAGATGGCAGAACAAAACTTAAAATGCTCAAAAATCTCGATTTTATCCGAAGCGGACAGAATGTGATTCTCGCCGGTAATCCGGGCACCGGAAAAACTCACCTCGCGATAGCACTTGGTATCAAAGCCTGTATGGAAGATTACAAAGTTCTTTTTACCACTATTCCCACTTTGATCACCCAATTGAAGGAGTCGCAATCGAGTGGAACGCTTCGCAAAACGGAACTCCGTTTCGAAAAATATGACCTCGTTGTCTGTGATGAATTAGGTTATATTTCGTTCGATAAGGAAGGTTCGGAACTATTATTCACGAATCTATCGTTGCGGGCAGGAAGGAAATCTACGATCATCACAACAAACCTTTCTTTCGAAAGATGGCAGGAAATTTTCAAAGACCCCGTTCTTACCGCGGCCATGGTCGATAGATTAACCCATAAAGCTTACATTATTAATATGACCGGAAAGTCATATCGCCTAAAAGAAACAAAAGAATGGTTGAAAAATATTGACTAAAAAAGTGGAACATTTTCAAGTGAAATAGTGGGGACTTTTCAAGTGAAGAATACACAAGCCCTTTTGAGTGATTGAACTGAATCATAAAACCATAAACATAATATACGAGGAGAATGCTTATGAAAATTCTTTGGATTGAAGATTTTGGAGGAAATGCTACCGCAAGAGAAATGTCTGTAAATATTTTTGATGATTTCTTGGGAAAAATAATTTCGGAAAAATATAGAAAAGATAGTGAATTTTCAATTAAAAAAGAGTTTACTGAATACGTTAAAAAAATCAGCTTTCACGAAATTGATTTGATTAAGAACTATCCTGAATTCAGAAAAATCCAAGATAATATTTTTGACTATGATTATATCCTGATCGATATCAATCTTTCAGAGGGTTTATCCT
>DRTC01000479.1 GCA_011372345.1 Candidatus Cloacimonadota bacterium | reverse complement strand
AGTCGGCAAACCAAGATGCTCGAAATCAGTTTGTAATGAAGACCGGATTTCCCGGGGTGTAAAAAATTTCTGTTCATTGAGAAATAATTCGAGAATGGCAGCGCGTTTGGGAGTTATTTTCAGGTTATTTTTCCTTAAAATATTCAAGTATTCCTGTTTTCCCATAATTCCTTTTAAATAAAAATCATTTCTATTTAGAGAAAATAATAATTTTTTTATAAAAAAAAGCAAAAATAATTTGACATTAAAAAATGAATTGTATAATTTGTATATAAAGTTATATTTATTTTGGAGATGAATTATGACTACTCAAATGATCATAAGAATTGAATCAGAATTAAAGAACAAAGTTTCTCTCCTGGCTCAATCTGAAGGAAAGAAGTTAAGCAGTCTCGTTAGAGAACTTCTTGAAAGTTATGTTAAGGAAAGAGATATTAGTGCTTATATAGATGATTTATGGAATCGAATTGGAGACAATCTCAAATACAAAAAAATCACACAAGATGATATTAAGACAGCAATAAGAAAGGTTAGAGCAGAAAAATGATCAGAGTTGTGATAGACACCAATATTTTTGTCTCTTCATTTTTTGGTGGTTATCCCAGAAAAATAATTTCATATTGGAAAAACAGAAAATTACTTTTATGCCTTTCACGACCAATTGTTGATGAATATTTCAAAGTTTTCCAACGACTTGGTTTAGGAACAAAGGAACAATTCAAAGAGTTGGTAAGTCTTTTTGCAAATGGATATAATATTGTTTTTACCTCCAAAACTCCTGAACTGAAAATAGTTGAAAACGATCCTGATGATGATAAATTTATAGAATGTGCAGTTGCACTTAATGGAGATTACATCATTTCGGGAGATAAACACTTGCTTGATATTCAAAAATACATAAATATAAAAATTGTTACACCAAAACAGTTCATGGATATTTTTACCGTGAAGTCTCGATAAACTTTAAATATACTTTTTGTCGCATAATCCACTTTAAAATGAATAAAATTATATTTCATTACAAAAAAGCTTCTCAATCCTGAATTTATTTTGAAATTTCTTTCTTTTTCTGCTTGATCAAAAACACAAACGGAATCGATCCCAAAGCCAGGAATACAGCGATTTTATAAGTAATTTCCAAACCAATTCGATCCGCCAGAAATCCTACAAATAAAGTCATAACGGAACTGACAGCAAAATTGATGGTCATATAAATTCCATTCAGGAATGACATGTGTTCGGAATCGATATCATGAACTAAAGCCAGCAGAACCGAACTAGATGCCAGCAGGAAAAATCCGGTGATAATTAAAATCGGAATAAGAAGGACTCCGTTAAACGAAATAAAAAGCCACATTAAAATCGGATTCATTATCGCAATTATCAGTAGAGAATTTTTCCTCCCGATCTTGTCGGAAATTGTTCCAGCCAGAAAAGTCCCGGCTGCTCCTGATAATTGTAAAATCGAAAGAGAAATTCCGGCAAACCAGAGATTGACTCCTTTTGATGTCAGATAAGTCGGTAAATACAAAGTAAGTGTTGATTTCATCGCAGATCGAAAGAAAACAAATCCGGTAAGAGTGATAAAAAAAGGTAGAAATTTCAAAAAAGTTTGCTTTATTCCGACTTCCTGTTTTCTCTCAAAATCCCTTCTAATTTCAATTTTCCTTAACCTTAAATAAAGAATTATCGATGCTAAAATCCCGAAAGGAATCAACCTGTAGGTTCCTTCCAATGTCCAGAGAGTTACTGCTCCTAAAATGACAAGAGGTCCCAGAGTCCTGGCGAGTTCTCCACCCAGCATGAAGAAACTCATTCCTTTCCCGATCCTGTTTCCAGCAACATATTTGATCATCACAGGTCCGGCTACATGGAAAAGAGAAGTGCTGATCCCGGTTACGAACAGCAAAACCAGAAGGATGAAATAACTGGAAGCAACTCCTAATAGACTCATGGCAATGGAAGTTAGAGCAGGCGCAATTATCACGAATAAACGCACACTCATTCTATCAGCAAGTAATCCCACAAATGGATTCAAAATTGAAGGGATCCTGCGGATAACATCCAATGAACCTGCTGCAAATAAGGAAATATTAAGTTTGGTGATGAGCAACGGCAGGATCGGTGCTAAAAATGAAGTATAAACATCATGCAGCAAGTGAGAAAAGGAAATTATCAGGACATTTCCGGATTGAAATTTTTTTTT
>DRTC01000478.1 GCA_011372345.1 Candidatus Cloacimonadota bacterium | reverse complement strand
GAATTACCATTAGCGCGAGAACCGAACAAAATTATTTTGGATACATCGTTACCAAACCTTAATTTCAATTTGGTTTTAAGATCTTGCAATATTTTATTTCTATTTTTCATATTTTTAAAGCAATTTTCAGGTTAATTCATGTCAAGAAAATTAATCACCGTTCCCGCAAAAAAAGGCTGGATCATTCCCTTTTTCAATTCGATCAGAATTGCACCTTTCTTATTGATTCCTTTGCATATCCCGGAGAATTTATCGAAATCCGTATCGAGTTCAATTTTTTTCCCAGTCAGAAGTGAATATTCATTGAAATATTCTATCTGGAGTTTTCCTTCGATAAATTCCGGCAGATTGGAACTGAAAATATCGAAAATGGTTTTAACAAGGTTGGAATTATCAATATCGGTTTTTAGATATTGTTTGATAGAAATTGATAGATTGGAAAGTTTTGTTGGAAATTCTGAAAAATTGGTATTAATTCCGATCCCGATCAGATGATACTTAAAAGCCGGAAGATGACTGGATAAAATCCCACAAAGTTTTTTCTCATTCAGATAAAGATCGTTTGACCATTTGATTTTCAGGTCATTCTGCATTTTTGAAAATAATTTCAGAAGTGCTTTATGAATGCAGATCCCGGTAAAGATTGTCAGGTTGGATTGGACATCAAGACCGTAAAGTCCGGCAGTTATCCAGATTCCTCCTTCTGGAGAAAACCAGGAATTATCCTTTCTGCCGATTCCTCTGGATTGGTTTTTTGCAATCAAAAGGAAGTTTCCTGAAATCTGCTTAGATTTGATCAATTGATCTGCTTTTTTATTAGTGCTGTTTATTTTCTCGAAGTATTTAACTTCATCGAATAAAGGGTGTTTGAAATTTTTCATATTCTTGGTGCTTTTCTCATTCCCAAATTCTATTTGGGAATGTTATTTCTGAAAAGTTTTACTTTGATTTTTATATGTTCAAGCATTTCTTTAATTAAAAATTCCTAATCAATTATGTTCCCAAATGCAATTTAAGAACAAACACTATTTCTTTGCGTCTTAGCAGTTAAAGGATCAACATCGCATCACCATAACTGAAAAAACGATATTTTTCCCGAACTGCAATTTTGTAAGCATTCATAATATTTTCATATCCGGCAAAAGCAGAAACCAGCATTAACAGGGTTGATTCCGGCATGTGAAAATTCGTGATCAAACCATCGATGATCTGAATTTTCTTTCCAGGATAGATGAATATATCCGTCCAATGTGAACCGGATCTTAAAACTCCATTTTCCGCAAAACTTTCCAGAGTTCTGGTGGTCGTCGTTCCAACTGCAATGATCCTTCTTTTTTCCTTCTTTGCTTTATTGATCTTATTAGCAGTTTCTTTAGAAATTCGGCAATGTTCACTGTGCATCTTGTGTTCATCGATATTTTCTGTTTTCACGGGTCGGAAAGTTCCCAAACCAACATGTAGAATGACTTCAAAAATTTCAATTCCTTTTTGCCTGATCTTTTTCAGAAGTTCTTCCGTGAAATGCAAACCCGCAGTTGGAGCTGCAACCGAACCTTTTTCTTGAGCATAAACTGTCTGGTAAGTTTCTTTATCTTTTTCGATGGATCCTCTTTTGATGTAGGGAGGAAGAGGCATTTTTCCGATCTGTTCCAAAATATTCCAGAAATTTCCTTGCTTTTCAAACTCTACTATCCGATTTCCTCCTTCTGTTTTTTTCAGGATTTTACATTTGAGATTTTCATTAAATTCAACAGTTGTGTTTTCAGGAAGTCGTTTCCCGGGTTTGACCAGACATTCCCAGATATTTTCAGATTTTTGATTCAAAAGAAAAATTTCGACTTTTGCTCCGGTTGCCTTTCTTCCAAATAAACGAGCAGGAATAACTTTGGTTTTATTTAAAACAAGAATATCCGAAGGTTGCAGAAAATCGATGATTTTGGAAAATTTATGATGCTCAACTCGACCGGTTTTTTTATTAAGAAAAAGAAGTCTTGATTCCGATCTGTTTTTTAAAGGAAATTGAGCGATCAATTCAGGAGGAAGTTCGTAATAATAACTACTTTTTTTTATAGGGCACATTTTCCGCATCTTTCAGGATCGCTTTGAAACTTCCGAAAATGATCTTACTCTGCAATTTGACCGGGATTTTGTACTCGTCTGCTGTAAGCCAGATGTAAATTTTTGCAGTTTGTTTGAAGATCGCTTCTCCTTCTAAAATTGGCTCAACGACGAAACAATCTATTTTACCGAAAATTGTCTTGATCTTTTCTTTCCTGTGAACAATTACATCCGCCGGATAATTAAAACCATCAGCAGTAACATTGATCGTGAATCGATCACCAACTTTTAAATCCTGATTCCTGAACCAGTAAAAAGCACTTAAAATATCCTGCGTATTTTCCGGAATTTCCATTTTCTTTTCTTTGAATTTTTTCTGTCTGCGAGCATAATTCAAATAATAACTTAAATTCTGTTCCGGGTAATAAAGATGAATTCTCCGCTGACGATAAGAACCTTCCCGCAGATTTTTCTCAAACCTGTAGGAAACGAGTTTTTTCTTATCCCAGATAGATTCGATCTTATCTCTGACCTTATAAATTTTATCAAAAAAAGAATTCGTTTTTGCCAGAGATTTGATGTAATAACACTCGATCGAATCATGGTAAACGGTTTCATTTATTTCAAGAGTTGCTTCACCTGCTGTGATCATTCCGTATTTTATCTTGAAGGTCAGTTTTTCTCCGATTTGAAAGGCAAAAGCATTTAGAGAAAACAGTAATATGATTAAAATGATTATTTTTTTCAAATTTTATCCTTTGAGACCACTCTAAAAAGGTCAAATTCAATAAAATTAGAAACCGTTAAAACGGTTAATACTTTTTCCTGTTTCATTAACCACCAGCTTAAGCTGGTGGTTAATAAGAAGATAGAGGTCATTAACCGATTCATCAGTTTCCAAATTTCGTGCAAAGTTTCATACATATTCCAAATTATTGCCTTTTTTAGAGTAGACTTATCCTTTAAAATCCTTAAAAGTTTTTGAGCATTATCTTCTAAAATCTCCTCAGGAGATTACTGAACTTTTTCAATGGTTAAATTTGAGCGGATCATCATCTCCAACCGTTGAAAAGATTCATTGAAAGAATTACTCTGAAGGAAACCGTTTTCAAGGTCAAACTTAAGTTATCCACTTTTATTTTGTAATTATAAACGGTTCGATAAGTTTCAGATAACCCTGTCTTCCACCTTTTTTATTCCATTTATCCACTGATCTTTTTATATACTTTAACATTGTGATGATTTCATCTATTTTTTTTGAATCTCTTTTTGGTCTTAACCATTCACAAGAATCAGGTTTTTGAATTTCTTCATTCATCATCCAATCACAAACGATGGTAAGAAGATTATGAATTTCAGTTGATCTCTCCTGCAAACGATTCGGTTTTGCTTCTTTATTAATTTACCTTGCCCGAAAGTCGGAAATAAGAACTTCCAAAGCATCGATCACATCATAATCAGAAATATTCTCGTCTTGGCGATAACATTGTATGATCGATGATTCGATATTGAAAAGCTGTTCCTGATATTTTTCATGGAATTGCATCTTTAATCCTTAAATAAAATTTTATCCTTTTTCGTATTTTTGTCTCTAAAATTCCTCCAGCGATTGTATTGCAATGCTGTTGGTCTCTTTGCTGATCCCAAAATCAAAGCGGATATTAAACTTTTCATCTGCGAATAATGAGAATCTCAAACCAATGCCCAGAGTATGTTTCAAATTCGATTTATTCAAATCCTTAAAGTTAGAAAAAACCTGACCAAGTTCAATAAAAGTAACAAAACCAAATCTACTTTTCAAACCTGTTTCCCAGGGGAATATTCGGTATTCACCTCTGGTCATCAACAAATTATTATCGATAAACTGCTCTGATTCGTAGCCTCTCATTTCTTTTCCGAGATGTGCCATTTTCTGAAAAGGAGTTACATTCCGAATGTATGAAAAGAGTGTCTGGAAAGCTAAAACCTGTTTTTCATCTAAAGAAAAATAATTTCTGAAATCGGTTTTGTATTCGATAAAATTATAATTACTGCCAAAATTCTCATGGAAAAATTTCACTGAAAAAGAATAAAACCTTCCTTTTTGAGGATAATTAAAATTATCTCTGGAATCATTGATTATTGCCATTCCAATGCCTGAAATATGATGAGATTCGCTTCCGGGAATGATCTTCCGGATCAAAATTCCATTCTCATCTGATTTTGTAATTTGATTTTTTTCGTATTCATAAAGGAAAGAAGTGAACCAGAATTTCCTGATCTGCCTTTTGAGATCAAAAAGGATTTTAAAAGTTTCCGGAGTATATTTTTCGAATGAATCAAGGTTGATGTCATTTCCTAATCCATAAAAAGAATCCGGCCATTTTTTGTATTTAAAATCAAATAATATATCTGTTCTTCCGTTATTAAAGATCAGGTTAGGTTTGAAATTTATTGAGAGTTGTTTTTTTACGCTGTATTCTCCAACTAAATAAAGGGAGTTTGGTTTAAGGCTGTTTTTCAGAGTATCGGAATTATTCCGGTAATAGATCATTCCGCCAAAAACAGTTCCGGTTTCGCTGGAAAAGGAAACAGTTGGATAATATGCCAGATTCTTCTCTTTTTTTTCATGAGAAAAAAGAGAATTGAAGAATATGGAAACGGAAACAATTATCAGAAAATATCTCACAATTTTCCACCTGTTACAAAAAATTCTTCACCCGTTATGTAAGAATTTTCTTCAGAAAGAAGGAATTTACAGAGTCCGAAAATATCTCCAAAAGATGCGCATCTTTTTAAAGGAATTTCCCTGATTTTTACAGAATAATACTGTTCCCTGAACTTACGGTAGCTTTCGGAAAAATGGCTGTCATCGATCTTTATCGGTCCGGGAGAAACCGTGTTGATAATGATATTACTTCCCGCTTCTTCAGTTGCAAGAGTTCGGGAAATATTGGCAATTCCGGCTTTGGAAGCAGAATATGCAGAACCTTTTGGTAGTCCGATCCGGGTTACATTTGAACCGAAGAGAACGATCTTTCCGTATTTCTGTTTTTTGAAATACGGTAATACACTTTTGAGGATATTGAATGTTCCCACTAAATTTATATTTATGATCTTTTTCCAGAGTTCGGGATCGGTTTTAACCAAAGGTTGGAAATCATAACTGTGGATCGTTGCAGTATGAACAAGTCTGTCCGGTTGCCAATTTGTCTTTTTTATAATAAAAGAAAGATCCTGCTCCAGTTTGGATAGTTCTTGTAGATCGGTTTGAATAATCTTTATTTTTTTAGGAAAATCCTTCTTTAATTCGCTGATCCTTTGTTCATTTTTATGAATTATCAGGATCAGATTCTCATCTAATTTTAAGTATTGCCGGGCAAAGTATGATCCGACATTGCCGTTTGCTCCGGTTATGATTATTGCTTTATTTTTCATTTTCCTTCTTTTTAACAGCGAAAAAACGAACAATCACTAACAGATTTTTTGTATTACAATCAATCTTGATTGTGTTTTGTAACTCATAGCTCTGCTTTGAGGTTATTTAATCAATCTATTTAATTTCACAAACAAGATGTTTATGTTACATACAATCTTTCTCAAACAGGATTGTTTGAGTTACATTCGTCCGGTTTCCTGTTTCCATTCTCCTTTTCCCTCACTTAAAATGTCATTCCGAACTTTCTTTTTGCATCTCTTCTGAGGAATTTAAGATATTCTTCTTGATCATTCTTGCATAAATTCTAAAATTTTGATATTCTCTTGCTTTTCTAACAAGATTAGAAATCTTCAGTTATTATATATTTTTGTTGTTCGTTTATTAGTTTTGCTTGTCTCCTCGGAGTTTTAACGAAGATGGATTCGTTGCTGATTT
>DRTC01000477.1 GCA_011372345.1 Candidatus Cloacimonadota bacterium | reverse complement strand
TTTGAAGAACTGGCGGGAACAAACGGTAAATTGGCTTATCTCAAACTCGATGTGGATAATCTGGGTAATCTTTTTCAAAAAGGTTTGGAAAAACCGTCTCTTTCGCGCATGTCAGTTTTAAGCAGATTTCTAAGAATGTTTTTTGAAGGTTTTTTACCGTATTATGTAAAAAAGCTGAATTTGGAAAATGAAATTTATATCGTTTTTTCCGGTGGTGATGACACTTTTCTTATTGGAGATGTGGAAACGATTCTTTATTTTACCAAAAAGTTAAGAGAAAAATTCAGCGAATTTGTTTGCGGAAACAGGAAAATTACTTTTTCCGCCGGAATTGGGATTTTCCGCTATAATTTCCCGATTGTTAAAGCTACTCAAATTACAGAACAATATCTTGAAAATGCAAAAGAGCTTGTTTATCTTGATGAGACAGAAGCTACAAAAGATAAAGTAACAATTTTCGGGGAAGTATTTTCCTGGTTAGAATTTGGATATCTTCTTAAGATAAAAAATGTTATTGTAGATCTTATTGCAAATGATAAATTGAAAAGTAGAGGAATTATTCAAAAAGTTATCAATTCTACAAAAGGATTTCAACCTTTAATGAAAAGTGCAGAGAAAAGTAGATTAAGTTCTCAAAAGATATGGAGATTAAGGTATTTCTTAAGAAATATTGATAACAAAGACAGGATAATAAAAATATACGAAGATATGTGGTTTGAAAATTTCTTCGAATTAAAAGAAAATAAAATTAAAAATCATCAAATAATTACAGTCGCTGCCAAATTGGCAGACCTGCAGACAAGAAAATAAGGAGGTTAAGATGCATAAAGGAAAAGTAACAAATTTCCATCCCAAGAGTGGAGCAGGTTTCATCAAAAGCGAAGATTTTGAGGAATCCGTTTATTGTCATAAAAAGTTCGTTGATAAGGAAAGACTTGGCGTAAATGATCAGGTCGAATTTGAAGTAGAAGAGGGACCACAGGGATTTAAAGTAACCACCATCAATAAAATTAAAAAACTAAGTCCATTACTTAAAATGGCTTTAATTATCAATGAACTTTCTGTAGAGGAATACAACAATTTTTGTAACGAATGTAAAAAATTCGTTTCAAAAAAGAATTTTAAGGATAATGTTTCAACTTCAAAATTGAGAAATTTATTTTCCGAAGTATTGAAAATAAATAATAAGCCAATTGATGAAAAAGTAAAAGCTTTAGCTATGCTTAGACCAAAATTGGCATATTATTCTGGAAGAGAACCCAAAGTATCATTCTTTATGGAACAATTAGATTCAATGATATCGGAAATCAAAGAACCGAATGAAGTTGAGAATTTCAAAGAGTTTTTCGAAGCAATTGTTTGTTATAAAAAAGATGCAGGAGGTAAAGAATGAAACTTATCAAAAAAATATTCATAAACGGGAAAATAGAACTTTTAACCGGACTTCACATCGGAGGCTCTTCTACTGCTCTCGATATTGGCGGAATAGACAGCAATGTGATAAAAAATGCAAACGGAGTTCCGTATATTCCCGGTTCTTCCATTAAGGGAAAAATGAGAAGCCTGCTGGAAATGAAATATTCAGAATATACTCAATTAACTGGTTTGGTTGATAATGGAAAAGTGAATATGAAAGAAGTAGAAAAAAAAGGATTAAACGAAAAAGAAGAAGATTTGAAAAAGAAATTCAATCCTAAAATTCAAAAACTCTTCGGTTCGGTTGCCAAAGAATCCGATTTCAAAACTCGACTGATCGTGCGTGATGCCTATTTGAATAATGAAGTATTTGAACAGATGATAAACAAAACCGGCGATTTTGAAAAACTGGAACTTGATTATACGGAAGCAAAATGGGAAGTTTCTTTAGATAGATTAACATCACAACCACCTCACGGTCCCAGACAATTGGAACGAGTTCCGGCAGGAGCAAAATTTGATTTTTCAATTGTTTTTACATTCTATGATGAAACAGATAAAGAACTGGTAAAAATGCTTTTTGAAGGAATGCAGCTTTTACAAGATGATTATCTCGGCGGTTCCGGTTCGCGCGGTTACGGTCAAATTGCTTTCAAAGATATTTCCATTTCGGAAAAAACAGCTGAAAATTATCAAAAACACGAACCTGCCAAAGAAATTAAGACGAAACCAACTCTGGATGAAATCGATATAAATGAAATTGATTTATAATCGAGGTGAATGATGAAAATCACCAAATTATATCCTCCGAAAAACAATGCTTTTGTGCTTGAAGAACTTCCTTTCCGTTCGCAGACGCTTTTCGGAGCATTGGCAAATTGTTATGCGACTCTTTTTGGAAAAAAGAGTTTCTCGGAATTTCTGTCTCTGTTTGATAAAGGTAAGATCGGTTCTGTTTTTCCTGCTTTGAAAATTGCGGGAAAAGAGATTTTTTTCTTGCCGAGACCTTTTTTATCGAGGTTGAAAACAGATTCGGATAAAGATGATTTCTCCTCAAAAAAGAAGGTCAAAAAAATACATTGGCTCTCTTTAAAAGCAATGAAATTTTTGGCAAATTCGATTCGGGAAATAAACGGAGAATTTTTTCATTCGATTGATTTTGAAAAAGATTTAACTATAATCGGGAAGGAATTTCTGATTATGAAAAACGAGTTGCCTTCCTCAATTACCGAAAAGATCAAGGATATTTCTTTTTATCGAAAATCGGATGTCGTCAGAGTAAATGTTTCTCGTTTCGGAGAAAACAGCACGCCGTTTGAACAAACGGAAATAAGCCTTTTTGAAATGAAAATCAAACTTGGCGAGGAAGAGATTATTCAAACGAAAATGTTTCTTTACTTTCCGGAAGATATTGAAACAAACGAGAAATGGGAAGCGGCAAAGCAACTTTTTGCGGACGAAGGCATCGGCGGCAAAAGAAATTTGGGCAAAGGATATTTTGATAAAGTAGAAACAGCAGAAATTATCTGGGAAACTACGACTATCCCGAAATTGTATTTACTCCTTTCCAATCTGATTCCGAAAAAGGAAGAATTAAAAAACATCCAGACTTATGAAATCGGAAAAGATGACGGTTTCATTACTTTCGGTTATGCTTCCGCTTTTAAAAAAGATGCAATCTTTTATCTGAAAGAAGGAAGCGTTATAAAATCTCAAATCGGAGGGAAAATCGTTTCGCAGCAGTTCAAAGATAACACGATCTATCGTTATGGAAAAGCATTTCTTTTACCTTTGGGAAATGAAAACAAAAACTTCTGATTGTCCGAAGGACATCCGAATGTTTGTAATGAAAGTTTCAACACTCATAAGTGCATTCATCTTTCCAGAGGAAAGCTGTCGCACATTCAGAGGTTGAAAAAAAGGAGGAAAATTGAATAATATAAAAATTGAAGTTCTATCTCCGCTTCATATCGGAGATAATGAAAATAAAAACCTTTCTTCGCTTTCTGATTTTATTGTAGATGGTGATAAAATAAAATTGATAGATCATCAAAAACTGGAAAGTATCTTTTCAGAAAATCCGCATATTATGGAAGATTACATCAAAGAAATTAAAACGCATTCTCAACAAAAATTCTCATTAAAATCTTTTCTGCAGAAATATAAAATTTCAATTGAAGAAATAACCGAAAGCGAATCAATTCCGTTTATTGGTCAATTTAATGGAAAAGAAATCCATCCGTTTATTTCCGAAAACGGAAAAAAATATCTTCCCGGCTCATCTGTGAAAGGTGCTATTCGAAATGCTCTTGCTTTCGTTTATCTGAAAGAACAT
>DRTC01000476.1 GCA_011372345.1 Candidatus Cloacimonadota bacterium | reverse complement strand
ATCTATGTTATTTCCCAATCAAAAGCAGGATGCAACATTGCTGGCGTGTCTGGTGAAAAGTACAGCTGAAGAGATTTTATCTTACACTAATCAGAAAAACGATCTTGAAAAAGAAAAAAATAATAAACAGAAAGAATTTGAAAATGTGCAATGGTCTCGTATTGTTGCTAAAAAGAAAAGTAAGAATTACAAAAAGGATATCGGGGAATTAGCTGCCAACATTTCTCAATTGGAAAAAGAAAAAGAACAAGCTCTGGAACTGAAAGAGAGACTGGAAAAGGAAGCTGTTGCTTTAAATGAATTGATCAGCAAACTGCAATCTGAGATAATTACCGAACATTACACTTATAAATTCTCGACACCAAAACTCATCTGGCCACTGAAAGGTAAGATCCTCAAAGATTTCGGTGTTAATAAAAGTGAATTGTATAATGTCAGCACTATGAATAATGGAATAGATATTTCAGCAAATGAAGGAACAAAAGTTCGGGCTGTCGAAGATGGAGTAGTTGCATTCTCGGAATGGCACGGTGGTTCCGGGAAATTGATCATCATCGATCATCAAAACGGTTTTTTCTCGCTTTATTCACATAACAGTACTTTGATGGTTTCGCAGGGGGATATCATTTCCAAAAACCAAACGATTGCTTTATCAGGGAAAACCGGTACTGCTGATGTCCCCTGTTTGCATTTCGAATTGAGAAAAAGAGGAAATCCGGTTGATCCGCTGGATTATCTGGAATGATTATGTTTAAAAAAAAGACTCAAAAAGCTACTTTTAAAAAAGATTCCGTTTTCCTTCATCACACCGGAAATATGTTCGGGATTGGTTGTTCCGTTTTTTCAGAAAAAGCGATCGAGAGAATAGATTCTCTTAAACAAAGAAAAGACAAAAAGGGTTACATCATTCTTTTTCCTGAAATCGAATGGTTGGAAAAATATCGAATTCAAATTTCTCCAAAAATAAAAAGACTGATGCAGCAGTATCTTCCCGGGAATTTAACTATCGTTTTAGATGATCCCGAAAATAATTTCCCTCTTGTTTCCGATCAAAAAAAAATTGCTATACGCATTCCTTCCTCAAAATTTTTACGAGATTTTATTAAAAAAATAAATGTTCCAATTATCAGTACGAGTGTCAATTTTTCAGGAGAAGAAGCGTTAAATGATCTCGAACAGATCAGAGCAGAAAAAGGAAAATGGTTTGATTTGGAAGTACTTTCCGGGAAAAAACGATATGATTATTCAAAACCTTCAACCATTATCAACTATCAGGAAAATAAGTTGATCTGTCTGCGGGAAGGAAGTATCAAGTTTGGACAAATCAAAAAATCATTTGAGTCTCCTTTGATCTTATTTGTTTGTACCGGAAACATTTGCCGCAGTCCTATGGCAGAATATTATTTGAAAAAACTGATCGCAGCAAAAAAAATGAAATATCGAGCTGCTTCAGCTGGATTTTTGAATTCGGATGTACGCATTTCTCCTCATTCTTTTGAAGTTCTGAAAAATGACGACATCGACGCTTCTCAACACATTTCAACACATATTACTAAAGAATTGATCTCAGATAGTTGGTTGATCCTGACCATGACTGAACAACATAAACGCTCTATTTTAGAATTTGTTCCCAATTCTTTCAACAAAGTCTTTACTCTATCCGAATATTGCGGGAAAAAATTCTGCCTGCTGAGTTGTGATATCGACGATCCGATTGGAATGGAAATATATTTTTACCGGGAAACATATAAAATGATCAAGGAGAGAATCGAGATTCTTGTGGAAAAGTTGGAAGATTATTCGTAAATCAACTTGCCAGGTGAAAGGTCATTTTATATGTGTGTATTTTATTGTGTTTTAGTAATTTAGGTATTTAAAGTTTATTTGCGGAGGTAAAGTGAAAATGCACTTTTTATTTGGCAGTTTATTTTGGGGAGCTATTCTCATACTTTTTGGACTATCAATGGTTTTGAAGGCTTTTTTCAAGATTGATATCCCGATTTTCCGGATCGTATTCGCGATCATCATTATTTACTGGGGGCTGAAGTTACTTTTTGGAGGTTTCGGATTCAGCCACCATGAAAACACAGTGATTTTCAATAATGCAAAAATTAAAGCGACCAAATCCCATTCGGAATATAATGTGATTTTTGGAAGGAGCGATATCGACCTTACCAATATCGATATTTCCGAAAAAAATGTTCGTTCCGAAGTTAATGTCATCTTTGGTTCCGGATTGATCTATCTCGATCCTTCCATTCCTACCGTCGTTAAGATCAGTACAGTTTTTGCAGAAAGCAAATTACCTGACCGGACAGTTAGTTTTTTTGGAGATTATGTTTACCGAAATGCTGCGTATGTCGAAGGTAAGAATTGTTTGATCATGGATGTCGATGTGGTTTTTGGAAATGTTCGATTCGAGGAAAAATGAGAACAGAATTATCGGAATTTATCGTAAAACTTTTAGGTAAAACAAAAAAACATGATCTGGTTGTGTCGGATGAAAAAGTCATCGCTTACGGTGTACAACTTAAATTCAGAAAAGAGAATGATGAAATTCCGATCAATATCTATTATTCCAAAAAAAAAGGAATTTCAACTGTTATTGGAGGTTCACCCAGAAATCCTTTGAAATCTCTTATACAACAGATTTTAAGTAAAGAAGTCGAAGCTTCCACCAAATCTCATAAATGGAATATCTGGGCAGGAACCGATGAATCCGGGAAAGGTGATTTTTTTGGACCATTAGTTGTTTGTGGATTTATAGCATCGGAAAATATTCTGCCAAAGTTAAAAGAACTGGGAGTAAAAGACTCAAAATTACTCAAAGATCAAGAGGCAGTTCGTATCGCAAAAACTATGCATAAAATATTTCCTGAAAATATCGAAACAATCGTTCTTAATCCGCTAAAATATAACGATCTTTATGAGAAATTCAAGCAACAAAATAAAAAGTTAAATGAACTTTTGGCCTGGATGCATGCTCGTGTGATTCTGAATCTGAAGGAAAAACATCATTTTGAAGGTGTCGTAATAGATAAATTTGCTTCCGATAAAGTTCTTCGCTCTTCTTTAAAAGATTTAAAGAAAATCAATTTGATCCAAAAGACCAAAGCGGAGGATGATTTAGCAGTTGCTGCTGCTTCCATTTTAGCTCGTTATCATTTCCTGCTGAAATTAGATGATTTTTCCAAAAAATATAAAATTGAATTTCCTAAAGGTGCATCACAAAAGGTTATACAAGCAGGAAAAGAATTTTCTCAAAAATTTGGAAAAGAAAGATTAAAGGAAGTTGCGAAAATTCATTTTAAAACTTATCAGGAAATTCCGTAAAATAATCTGCTGAATTGTTATATAACACATCAATCCTGATTGTGCAAAGTAACATAAACATCTTGTTTATGAAAATTATTGTCCCTCCAACTAATATTAGATTTTGATTTATTCGTTTTAAATTTATCTTTTGTATAAATTCGAAATTCTTTTTCGAAGTTTCTTTCAGAGTTTTTCTTTCATATAAGATTCGGAAAGATCAATAAAGGAAAAAACCATGATTCTTAAATACAAAGATATTCTTCCCAGAATTGGAGAAAAAACATGGATCGCTCAAAATGCCACCATGCTTGGAGATTGTGAAATTGGAAATGATTCTTCGGTCTGGTTTGGAGTTGTGATCAGAGGTGATGTGAATTTTATCAGGATCGGAGACCGAACCAATATCCAGGATTTGACCATGATCCATGTAACTCATGCCAAAAAAGATGGCTCTGATAAAGGTTTTCCCACAATTATTGGAAATGATGTCACGATCGGACATAAAGTTATGCTTCATGGTTGCAGGATTGGAAATGCTTGTCTGATTGGAATGCATGCAACCATTATCGATGGTGCTGAAATTGGTGATGAATCGATTGTTGCTGCCGGAGCTTTGGTCACTAAAAATAAAAAGTTCCCACCCAGAAGTTTGATCGTGGGAACTCCTGCAAAAGTCATCAGATCGTTGAATGAAGAAGAACTGAAATCCCTCTATTATTCAGCCGAACAATACAGGTCATATAAAAACGATTACATTTCTTACGGTTATTAAGATGAAAACATTAATTTTGGAAAAAATGCCGGATTTATTCTGGGAAAAAATCGTTAAAAAAAAATGGGATTCCTATTTTATTACGAATAAGAATTTCAATAAAGATAACATAGAAATATTGATCATCAGAACGCAAACAGTAGTTGATGATAAGTTTATGGAGAACTACAAAAACCTGAAATTGATTATCAGAGCAGGTTCCGGTTTTGACAATATTGATATTTTAGCAGCAAAAAAAAGAAATGTAGTTGTTTGCACAACTCCCGAAGCAAATGCTTTATCTGCTTATGAGCATACGATATCTTTTATTTTTGCTTTGATCAAGAATCATCAAAAAAGCAAGAAAAATATTTTAGCAAATAAATGGAAAAGCGGTTTATCTTTCAATTGGGAGATTTCTGATTTAAAAGTTCTTGTGGTTGGTGTTGGAAGAGTCGGAACTAAAGTTGCAAAAACTTTGAAATATTTAGGTGCGGAAGTTTGCGGTGTTGATCCCTACCTTTCTCAAATCCAATGGAAAGATAAATATATAAAGCAGGTTTCTTATATAGATGGATTAAAATGGTGTAACTTGTTAACTTATCATTGTCCATTAACTCGCGAAACTCGCAACTATTTTTCAGTTCATGCTTTGAAAAATATTACTGATCCAATATGGCTTGTAAATACCGCTCGTGGTCCGATTATTGAAGAAAAAGCAATTGAAAATGGATTAAATTTGGGAAAAATTTTAGGTTTTGCTGCTGATGTTTTTGAAAATGAACCATGGATTATTAAAAATTTCGGTAAAAACGACAATATTTTTTTAACTCCACATAATGGTTCTTATACAATAAAAGCAAAAAACAGATTAGCATCAGAAACTCTTAAAGTGTGGTCTGGATTTGTATTTGAGCGAAAAATATTTTCAGAAATTAATTACGATTTTTATTGAATTTATATTTTTTTCTCTAAAAATAAATCTTTTTAATTGACATAGAAATGGTATTTTAAATTTTGAGCAAACCTTTTTTATAGAGGTATGTATTTTAGTTCCTTAATAGCGATAAGATAGAAGTGTAAAGAGAGAGAGTTAGGAGATATATT
>DRTC01000475.1 GCA_011372345.1 Candidatus Cloacimonadota bacterium | reverse complement strand
GATAGAGGTCATTAAGTGATTCATCAGTTTCCAAATTTCGGGCAAAATTTCATACATATTCCAAATTATTGCCTTTTTAGAGTGGACTCATACTTTAAAAAAAAATTATGAATAAAACAGAACTCGGTTCAAAAACAGCAAAAGGTGGATTTGCAAATGAAAAAGATATTTGCATTAAGTTTAACGATTGGAAAAAAGATGGTGAAGCTAAAGAATGGCTTGAAATTATGGGATATGATATTAGTAAACTCAACTCTGTAAAAGCAATCCAAATCCCAACCAGAATTAAGAAAATTGATTTTAATAAATTTGGTGTAAATGAAGAAGAATATGAACAATTTATTCGATTTAAAAAAGCTGATGCCCAAATAAGTATTATCATAAAGATAGGAAATATATTAAAAATTGAAAACCTATCTTTAAAGAAAGCAAACAAAAATGCAGATTATAATCAAATTGATAAACGATCTATCTCAAATTATCAGGAAATGTGGAATTTTGATGATGATATTGCTTTTTGGCTCAAACTTTTTACCGGAGAATCAAATCCACAAAAATATTCAAAAAAGACAGGTATTGAAATATTCAGAGATAACAGACGCTTGTTCTTAAATGAAATGCCGGAAACTGTCCAAAATAAAATCATTAACTTCTTTGAGAAAAACAAAATTGTGATATTGAATGATATAATCCGGGGACGAGGTGGACTATCCGCTGATTGGATGTTAGTTACAAGACTTGATAAAGTAAATGAGACAACAACCTGGATACTTAATGATATTAATACTGTAATGAATTTTTTTGGAAAAGGTGAAGTTTGTATATCACCACGAGGTAGTTTGCGTATTGGTAAAATAACTATGCAAAGAAAAGGCGGGACTCCGGATCCTACAAAATTACAATTTAAGATAAAACCCTGTCAGTTGTTCAATCCGGAGAAATAAAAATGGAAGCTAATAAAGTATATTTAGGTGATTGCATAGAAATTATGAGAACATTACCTGATAAATCGGTAGATTTATTATTTGCTGATCCACCTTTTAATATCGGAATAAAATACGATGTTCATAATGATAATATGTCATATAAAGATTACTATAACTGGTCGGAAAAATGGATACAAGAAACTCACAGGTTGCTTAAAAAAAATGGTTCAATATATATCGCAATCGGTGATGAATTCGCAGCAGAGATAAATATAATTTTAAAAAAAACGGGTTTTTATTTTAGAAATTGGATTATTTGGTATTACACATTTGGTCAAAATCAGAGAAAAAAATTTAATCGTTCCCATACTCATATTTTATATTTTACAAAGAATAAGGAGAAATTTACATTTAACGATAAAAATATACGAGTTCCTTCTGCCAGACAGCTTGTTTATAAAGATAAACGAGCAAATCCATTAGGAAAGATTCCTGATGATGTTTGGCAATTCTCAAGAGTATGCGGAACTTTCAAAGAAAGAATAGGGAAACATCCCTGTCAGATGCCGGAAGATTTATTGGAATTAATTATTAAAACAAGTTCCAATGAAGATGATTTAGTCTTAGATCCTTTCGGAGGAACTGGAACAACCGCAGCAGTTGCTAAAAAATTCAAACGAAAATTTATTACAATGGATATTTCTGATGAATATTATAACATCATTTCAAAAAGATTAAATGGTGATATTGAAGAAGTTAGAAGAAACAACATTATTGAAACAGAACAGCAAAAAACCATATTTGATTATATATGAAGAATTACAAAACTTCCGATAACAAAAACAAAAATATCCACGCCAGAATTCATTTTTTAGTTTTGTGGTTTTATTTGGGTTGAGATTGCTTTCAAAAGTCGAGTGGTTTGCGAAAGATGGCGTGGCATATTCGAAACATTATGAAATTTAAGTCAAGATATCTAAATCTAACTTAACTCAAGTTTTCTTGGATTGTAAAAGGAAGCAAACATGAAATATTACAAAAAACTGATCGGAGAAAAATGCTATCTTTCTCCCATCAGTATCGAAGATGCAGAGCAATATGTGGGATGGATAAATGATTTGGAAGTCTCGAAAAACCTGGTGATGTCTTCCCATCAGATCACTCTGGATAAAGAAAGAGAAATCCTCTCCGATATGAGTAAAAATCAGTCACAGATATTCGGGATTATCGATAAAGAGAATGATAAACTGATCGGGAACTGCAGTCTTTTCAACATAGATCATATGGATAGCAAAGCAGGATTTGGTATTTTTATCGGAGATAAATCGTATTGGAATAAAGGATTCGGAACGGAAGCGACCAAACTCATTCTCGATTATGGTTTTAATATTCTGAATCTAAATAACATCTGGCTGGAAGTTTACAGTTATAATAAAAGAGCGATCAGGTCTTATGAGAAAGCAGGATTTAAATTGATCGGAAAAAGACGAGAAGCAAAGATAATTAACAGCAAGAAATATGATGAAATTTATATGGACATTCTAGCAAGCGAATTTGAGAGTGTTTATATTAAGAAGGTGATGGAAGAGTAAAAAGACTCGACTTGCAACCAAGTGCGAATTGAGGATTGCCAGGTTGTTTCAACTTAAGTCAAGATTCGACTCCTATGAAACTACTTTTTAACTTCCGAATGTTTTTGCTTGCAAAATCTTCGGAATGTTGAGGTACATTTTTCCGAACAATCGGAAGATCAGCAAGCTGAACATTCCGATGTTCTAGTGTGGTTTCATCTTAATAGAACTATTTGCTTGCAAATAGTGTGGAGCTGAAGTCGAACTTAACTCAAGTTTTTTAAATCTTTGCGTTCTTCACGGCTTTGCGGTAAAAATATGTTTGAAAAAATCAAAGGTCAGGAAAAAGCGATTTCGATTTTAAAGAATGCGATCGAAACAGACAAGATCGCTCACAGTTATCTTTTTTATGGACCGGATGGAGTCGGTAAATTTACAACTGCTCTTTATTTTGGAATGGCGATCAACTGTCATTCTACACTTGAGAAGCGACCTTGTGGGATCTGTCCTTCCTGCAAGAAATTTCTATCTTTTTCTCACCCGGACTTCCTTTTTGTTTTTCCATTTCCAAAGGAAAAAGATAAAGATATTTCCATTGAAGGGGAGATAAAGGTCGAGAAAATTTTACAGGAATATGAATCATATATCGAGAATAAGATCAAAACTCCCTGGAAGGAATTCCATTTTACCAAGAATATCGGGATCAGAATTGCCAGTATCAGGATGTTGGAAAACCGGATCAAACTTTCTCCAAACGAGGGGAATTATAAAGTTTATATCATCGAAAATGCTGAAACAATGGGAATTCAAGCTGCCAATGCTTTTTTGAAGACTCTCGAAGAACCTCCAACAGATACGGTTTTAATTTTGACAACAAGCAAACCGAATTCACTTTTACCAACAATACTTTCCAGGTGCCAGCAAGTTCCTTTTCTACCAGTTTCTCGAAAAATCATCGAAAAGGAGTTGGAAGAAAACAAATTTCTGGAAAATATCGAAGCAAAAATGTTTGCCCGGATTGCTCATGGAAACATGGAAAAAGCACTGCAACTCGTGGAAAAAGGAACAACAGCATCCCGCGAAGAAACGATTGAATTTCTGAATATATTGATTGCTCAAGATGATTTGAGATTCATCGATTTTGCGAATCGCTACAAAACTTCCAAAACACAATCTCAATTAATGGAAATAATTTCCCACCTGATCATCTGGATCAGCGATATTTCCTATTTCAAGAATTTCCCTTCCGAAATTGTTAACCTGGATAAGACTGATATGCTGGAAACTTTATACCATCAAAATCCGAATATCGATGAGTATGCTCCGAAAATCCTGGAATTCCTGGAATTAATGTTGAAAAAACTCGCTGGTCATGTAAATCCGCAGTTGATCATTATCGGGATTTATAATAAATTAAGCGAAATATTTTTTGGATAAATTAAACGAAACCTTCAAGGTTTTGAAAACCTTGAAGGTTTGGAAGAGAAGGAACAAAATATGAGCGAAGAAACAAAATCAAATTTCATCCGCGAAATCATCGAGGATGACCTGAAAACAAATAAAAACAACGGAGTTGTTCACACTAGATTTCCGCCTGAACCGAATGGTTATCTGCACATCGGACATGCCAAAGCATTCTGCTTGAGTTTCGGAATTGCAGAAGATTACAATGGAGTTTACAATCTTAGATTTGATGATACGAATCCTGTCAAAGAAGAAACTGAATATGTGGACTCCATCCAGGAAGACATCAAATGGATGGGCTTCGACTGGAAAGAAAATCTTTATTTTGCTTCTGATTACTTTGAACAACTTTACGAATTTGCTTTGAAATTGATCAAAGATGGAAAAGCGTATGTTTGCCATTTGAGTCCCGACAAAATTCGAGAATATCGCGGAACTTTGAAAAAACCGGGGAAGAACAGTCCGTATCGGGATCGAAGCGTTGAAGAAAATCTGGAATTATTCGAGAAAATGAAGAATGGTGAATTTGAGAATGGTGAATGTGTTCTGCGAGCCAAGATCGATATGAGTTCTCCAAACATCAATATGCGTGATCCGATCATGTATCGCATCATCCACGCTGAACATCACAGAACCGGCAATAAATGGTGTATTTATCCGAGTTATGATTTTACGCACGGACAGTCGGATTCCATTGAAAAAATCACTTATTCACTTTGCGATCTCGGTTTTGAAGACCATCGTCCGCTTTATAACTGGTTTATTGAAAATCTCGGTATCTTCCCATCGAGACAGATCGAATTTGCCAGATTGAACTTGACTTACACGGTTTTGAGTAAAAGAAAACTCCGCACTTTAGTCGAAGAAAGTTATGTTTCTGGCTGGGACGATCCGCGCATGCCGACTTTATCAGGTTTAAGAAGAAGAGGATTTACTCCAACTTCGATCAGGAGATTTCTTGATCGGATCGGAGTTGCCAAAGCAGACAGCACGGTCGATATTGCTCTACTCGAATATTTCATTCGGGAAGAATTGAACAGAACTGCTCCGCGCGTGATGGCAGTTCTGGATCCGCTGAAAGTTGTGATTACGAATTATCCTGAAGATCAGGTCGAAGAAATGGTAGCGATCAATAATCCGGAAGATGAATCGGCTGGAACGCGTCAGGTTCCTTTCTCAAAAATTTTGTTTATTGAGAAAAATGATTTTATGGAAGATCCGCCTAAAAAATTCTTCCGTCTTGCTCCGGGTAGGGAAGTTCGTCTCCGTTATGCTTATTTCATCAAATGCGAAAAAGTTATTAAAAACGAAAATGATGAAATTGTTGAACTCCATTGCACTTATGATCCGGAAACAAAAGGTGGTTCGTCTCCTGATGGAAGGAAAGTCAAAGCAACCCTGCACTGGGTTTCTGCAAAACATGCTATCGATGCGGAAGTTCGTCTGTATGACAGGCTTTTCACGAAAGAATTTCCCGAAGAAAACGAAGAAGGGAAGGATTTCAAATCCAATATTAATCCGAAATCTCTGGAAGTTCTTACAAATTGTAAACTTGAACCATCTTTAAAAACAGCAAAACTCGGTGAGAAATTCCAATTTGAAAGACTCGGTTATTTTTGTGTCGATACAAAAGATTCCAAACCTGAACATCCTGTTTTCAATCGAACAGTTTCTTT
>DRTC01000474.1 GCA_011372345.1 Candidatus Cloacimonadota bacterium | reverse complement strand
CGGTTCAACAGCAGATACAACTTATACTCACGAAAGAGTCGGTTTGTTCAACGATAAAATGTTCTACCGGGTCAGGTCATTTGTGGGAACGAGGGAGGAATTGGACGGATATTTGAGAGATAGAAAGAACGGAAATTTCTAAATCAGAAAATCTAATTTCGCATAAAATCCCCAATGATGAAATTCTAACCAACTCTGGAAGAATTGTCAATTTAGTGTGCCTAACAATTGTCGCGAGATAATGACTTTGTTAGGCATATTTCTTGACACATTGCCTAACATTACAGTAATTGCTCCAGTTCGTTAGGTAAAAGAGGTTAAGATGAGCATCGTGAAAGATATTCTTAAAGATGAAAAAGAACGCATTTTGGAACTTATCAGCAGGAATGAGAAATTAATGGAAGATTTACCTAAAGGTTCTATTTCAAAAAAAAAAAGAGGAAGTAATCTATTTTGTTATCTTGCTTATCGTGAAGGTTCAAATGTGAAATTTAAATATCTTGGTAAAGAAAAGTCCATAATTGTTTCTGAATTCAGGGAAAAAATTGAAAAAAGAAAAAAAATAAAACAAAGGATCAAAGAGTTGCAAAAAAACCTGCAGGAAATAAATCGAGGTTTAGGTGAGAAATAAGGAAACATTATTTCGGGATTTACTTGGAAGATTACATTCGGAGAAAATCTTACAGACTATCATATTAATTGGAAACTGGGTATTACCAATTTACCATCATTATTTTAACAACGCTCCGGAAATTCCATTGTTAAGGACAACAGACATTGATTTTCTTATACCCAATCCTCCAAAAATCAGAAAAACAGCCGATGTTCCAAAAATATTGGAAGAATTTGGTTTTGAACAAGTTTTCTCTGTTATTGGTGATTTCTCAAAATTTGTTCATCCTCAACTGGAAATTGAATTCATCATTCCGGAATTAGGAAAAGGTTCAAATAAAGCCTATTGGGTAAAAGAACTTAACATATCTGCTCAACCATTAAGATATTTGCATTTAATCCAGAAATTTACTTTAGAGATAAAGTATTTGAGTTTTGAAATCACTGTTCCTGAACCAGCAGTTTTTGTTTTGTTAAAATTTTGCTGATAATTAAAAGAAAAGACAAAAGGAAGATTGATAAAGACATTTATACTGCCAAAGAACTTGCCGATTATTTACTATCAAGTCATGAGCAGAAAAATCTTCTGCTAACTGTCTAGGATACAATGCCGAACGGATGGAAAAAGAAACTAAATCCAATTCTGAAAGAACATTGCTTTAATTTATACGAATTTTTAAGAGATTAATATGGTTCGTTTATTCAGACGGAATAGCAGGTTTTACTGGATATTTTCTTTGTGAAACTTCCTGTTCTTCGCAGTTATGTTTTTCTCAACTCGACGCCTTGCTTTCGAGAAGTCGTCGTCTACTGCGATGTCGAGTCCAATTATATGAATATTAGCAATTCTTCGAGCCTTTGCGTCTTTGCGGTGAAACAATATGGAACTAATAAAATACCGGAAAAACATAAAGATATATTCCGGCTATAGATTCTTCACGAATATGCTCATCATCGGTCCGATATTAGTACCGTTCATGCTGTTCAAGGGCTTGAGCTATTCCCAGATCATGCTCCTGCAGTCTATTTCAGCGATTTCGGTATTCCTGTTCGAAGTTCCGACCGGAGCAATTGCAGATAAATTTTCCCGCAAACTTTCTCTTGCTATCAGCGGAATTTTATGCGGGATCGGTCTGCTTATTTATATCCTGTTCAAATCATTTTACTTTTTTGCCATCGCGGAAATTGTTTTCGGGATGGGAATAACCTTCAGCAGTGGGGCAGATGCTGCCATTCTTTATGAAAGTCTGGTCAAACTCGATCGGAAAAAGGAATATCAGAAAAGAGAAGGAAATGCTGCTTTTTATCTTTTTATCGGTCAGGCAGTCGGTTCGATCTTGAGCGGATTTCTCTACAAATATAATCCTTTTCTGCCTTTCTGGATCAGTATCGGGAATATCCTGATCGCAGTTTTTATTGCGTTTGGTTTCACCGATACGGAGCGAAAGAAAAGCGAGCATAATTATGTCATTCATGTGATCAAGAGTTTCGGAATTTCCTTTCACACTCCAAGAATTCTCTGGACTGTTCTTTTT
>DRTC01000473.1 GCA_011372345.1 Candidatus Cloacimonadota bacterium | reverse complement strand
GAAACCGTTAAAACGGTTAATACTTTTTCCTGTTTCATTAACCACCAACTTAAGTTGGTGGTTAATAAGAAGATAGAGGTCAATAACTGATTCATCAGTTTCCAAATTTCGGGCAAAATTTCATACATATTCCAAATTATTGCCTTTTTAGAGTGGACTCATTAATGAATTAAAGAATTATCCATTTTCTTTTGACGACTTTAAAATTGAGACAATTATTTTCAAAATTTCTTCGCAGTCTTTCAATAATGATCCTGCTTCTTTCGAACTTAAGTAATCCGTATCTCTTAATAAACGAATCCAATAATGAGTTTCTTTTGCTTCTTTGTAGGAAATCCGTAATTTTGCGATAAAATCATTTTTAGAAAAACCTCCAATTGCTTCTTCTGCATTTGCACCGATCGAAGTTCCTGATTTTAGAATTTGAACCGATAAATGATATTCCTTCTTTTCCCTGTTCAAATACTGATACAATCGCACAATTCTGATCGCAAATTTATAACTTTTCTCGAGTATCGGATTTTCTCTCTTCATTCTTTAATTCCTTAATTCTTTCATTATTGATTAAGGAAGTTCTTTCCTGATGATCGTCCTGAATACAAAATCGATCATCATCAGGATCATCGCGACCAATATATAATTCCAGAATAATTCCTGATATTCGTAATAATTCTGGATTTTGATCTCGGTTTTTTCAAGTTCATCGATGTATTTGATAATGGCTTTTAATTCTTCGGTGTTGGTGGCTCTTCTGGCTCTTTCTGTTCCGGTCATTTCTGCGATTCTATTGAGTGTTTCCATATCGATTTCGATCTTGACTTTCTGATAACGAATTCCATAAGGAGTCTGCATCGGATAATCGACCATTCCTTTGCTCCCGACTCCGATCGTGTAAACTTTAATTCCATAAGTTGCAGCAAAATCTGCTGCTGTAAACGGATCGATCTCTCCTGTATTATTCCGTCCATCAGTGATCAGAATTATCACTTTTGATTTTGCTTCGGAATCCTTCAAACGCGCAACAGCCATTGCCAAACCCATTCCAATCGCAGTTCCGCTTGCTTCTTCGTTGATTTTCATATTGTCCATAATGGTCATCAGGATATTGTAATCAAGAGTTAACGGACATTGGGTAAACGAATTTTCAGAAAAAACAACAAGTCCGATGCGGTCATTTCTTCTTTTTTCAATAAATTCGTTTGCCACTTTTTTGGCTGCTTCCAAACGGTTTGTCGGCTGAAAATCAACTGCTTTCATACTTCCGCTGACATCGATCGCCAGCATAATATCAATTCCCTTTCCGGTGATCTGCTGTTTTTTATGAGCGAATCTCGGTCTTGTTAAAGAAATGATCAGCAAGATGATGACCAAGCTGCGCAAGATTATTGGTAAAAATCGCAGGAAACTGTTGCGTATTGAGACTTTTTTGATCAAATCGATTCTGCTGTGGATCAGTCTTACTTTGCGTTTGTTTTTGATAAAAATCTCATAAGCGAGATAGGGAAGAAGTATCAATAAAGCGTAGAACCAGTTTGGGTTGACGAATTCCAGCATGCTAATTCTCCACTTTTTGTTCGTCCAAACCTTCAAGGTTTTGAAAACCTTGAAGGTTTTCGGATTTGTTCTCAAACGATCTCAAATACTTCTCCAGCCAATTCAGAGCTTCTTCCGACTCTTTTATTCCCGGGATGAATTTAGCAAATTTAATACGGTCAGCAAAATTCAGGAATTCCAATATTTTATTTTTTTCATTATGATCTTTCAAAACAAGATTTTGACGGATTTCGCTGGTTGTCATTTCTACTGCATTTATTTTATAATAAAGTTCGATGAATAGTCTCAAGATAAACGAAAGTCGAAAATGGAATTCGAGAAAATCTCCTTTTTGCAGCAGTTTCTCTTTTTTTAATTTTTGCAGGAATTCAAGTGCAATTTCATAAGCAGGTCGGGTATCGACAATTTTTGATTTTTCAAGAGTTCCCGGTTTCTTTTTTAGAAATTTCTTCAAATAAATAATGAGAAGAATAATTCCGATAACAACAATGATCGGGACAAAATAATCGAAAAATCCGAGATTTACATTCAGCGGTTTGGCAATATCTTTGATGACTTGGGTTGTATCGGAAATCACGGATTGGATGTTCAGGATAAATTCTTTTGTTTTCAGAAATGATAGACTATCACCGGATTTGACGGCAAATTCCAATTCCGGGAAAGTGAATTCTCCCACATCAAATGGTTGAAAAGTCAAATCGAGTTTAACTAATTTCTTATCATCGATGATTTCTTCAGTTTGCAGAATATCACCTTTCAGAATGAAAATATCGAGTGTGTCGATTTGGGGAGAGAAAATGCTGTCTGCTGGATCGGTTGTGATATCAACCAGCAGATGGAAAGGCGTTCCTACATAAAGTTTTGATGGTTTGCTGATTTTGTAGTCGATTTGTTGAGTGAATGAATTCACGAACAACGAAAGAAGTAGTGTAATAAAGATTGCTTTAAAGATTATGAATTTTGAATTTTTCATGTTAATTTATACAAACAGAGCTGTTTGTTTTACTACCTGTTCTTCATCTTAATTCTGAACTTAAAGAATTTCATCAATTCCGGTGCGTAAGGTTTATCCGTAAACAGAGTTACCAGATCGATTTTCATTTTCTTAAAATTTACGGAAAGTTTCGCTTCCTGTTTTGCGAACTCTTTTTTATATTTTTCTCGAATATTTCTGTTGGAAGTATTCACTGTAAAATTCAAACCTGTTTCCGGATCACGCAGACTTAATAATCCTGCATTCGGCAGGTCTGTTTCGGATTTGTCCAGAATGCGAAGTGCGATCACATCGTGTTTTCTGGCAAGAAGTTTCAGGCTGTTTTCATAATCCTGGTCAAAAAAATCGGAAACTACAAAAATGATGCTTCTTTTCTTGATCAGGCGGTAAATGTATTCAACTGCTTTTTCGATATTTGTTTTTGAATTCTTCGGTTCGAAATAAAGAATATCGCGTAAAATTCTTAATGCTTGTTTTTTTCCTTTTCGAGGTGGAATATATTTTTCTACTTCATCTGTGAATAATAAACATCCTACTTTATCATTGTTTGAAATTGCTGAAAAAGATAAAACTGCTGTTACTTCTGTGATAAATTCAGATTTCAGGAAACCTTTTGTTCCGAATAATGTGGAAGCACTGCAATCAACGAGGAACATTACATTCAACTCGCGGGTTTCTTCAAATTTTTTGATGTATGGATGTCCCATACGAGCAGAAACATTCCAGTCGATCTGCCGAAAACTGTCTCCTGATTGATATTCTCGTACTTCCGAGAATTCCAATCCCTGACCTTTGAACAGACTGTGATATTCACCGGAAAACAACTCGTTCACAATATCACGGGTTGTGATCTCGATTTTCTTTATACGCTTTATTATTTCAGATGTTTCCATTCATTTAACCACTAATCAACACTAATGAACACGAATTTTCAATCAACTTCCGAATGTTTGAAAAACTTCGGAATGTTGATCTCTGTTAACAATCGGAAGAGCTTCGCACATTCCGATGTTCCTGCTCTTCTCTCACATAATTGAAGTATTGAGACTTCTAAAATCTTCTCTTCCTCAATACTTCCAAAATCTTGGAATCTTCCTGCTTCTCTTACAAGATTAAGGGACTTCAATTTCATCAAAAAGCCTATTTACAATATCTTCCTGCGTGATCTGTTCTGCTTCCGCTTCATAAGTGAGGATGATTCGATGCCGCAGAATATCTTTTCCGATTGCTTTAATATCATCCGGAGTAACATAACCGCGATGTTCCAAAAAGGCGTGAGTTTTTGCTGCTTGAGCAAGGAAGATCGACGCTCTGGGAGATGCTCCGTAATCAATAAGATTGGAAAGGTCTTCCAGATTCTTGAAATTTTTCGGATCTCGTGTAGCGAAAACAAGATCAAGAATATAATCCTTAACTTTCGTTTCCATATAAATGTCTTTGACAATTTCTCTTAATTCCAGAATCTCTTTAGGAGAAACAACCGCATCCACAGGAATTTTCTCTGCTCTAACCATCTTTTCCATAATAAGATTTTCTTCATCTCGCGTTGGGTAATTGATCAATAATTTCAGCATAAAACGATCTACTTGTGCTTCCGGTAATGGAAAAGTTCCTTCCTGTTCGATTGGATTTTGGGTTGCCATGACCAGAAACGGTCTCGGCAGCGGATATGTTGTATCGCTGATCGTAACTTGTCTTTCCTGCATAGATTCCAAAAGAGCAGATTGCACTTTTGCAGGAGCACGGTTGATCTCATCTGCGAGAATGAAATTGGCAAAGATCGGTCCTTTTTTGGGAACAAACTCTGATGTCTTCTGGTTGTAGATCAGAGTTCCGACCAAATCTGCGGGAAGCAGATCAGGAGTGAATTGGATTCTTCTGAATGTTGCTTTAAGTGTCTCGGCAACCGTGTTTACCGCAAGAGTTTTCGCCAGTCCGGGAACTCCTTCCAGTAAAATATGTCCGTCAGAAAGCAGTCCGATCAACATTCTGCGGATCATATATTTCTGACCGACAATGACTTTCTCGACTTCCGTTAAAATCTTATCGATAATTTGACTTTTTTCAATCACTTTTTGATTAATTTCTTCTATGTTCATTGATCCTCCAACTCTAAAACTTGCCAAATTTTTGAAGTTTGGCAAGCTTACAATTTTAATTATTTTTTTCGATTTTTTCAGTTTGGAAAATCTCTCCGGAAACTGATTTGAAATGCAATCTCAACTTGCTATCATCCAATTCAATGATCAAATAAGAAGCAGGTCTGCCTTTATCGAACTCTCTTTTCAGGTGTCCTGGATTGATATAATAAATCTTTCCATCTTTATGGAAATGATGGATATGGGTATGTCCAAACAAAATGAATTCAGCTTTTTCATTTGATCTTTTCAAGTCTTCAAAAGCATGAACAAGCAAAAAACTCCAACCATTGATCTCTACTTTTTGAGTAAATGGAATGGTCTTGTTCAGATAACCTTTATGGTAAATTCCCGGTACTTTTAAAATTTCTTTTCCTTCAGTAAGATCAGGATTTTCATCGAGGTCTTCATAATTGTCTCCGAGATGAAAAATATGAGTTAATTCTTCTTCGTTTGAGAATACTTTTCTCAATAATTTCTGATTTTTATGAG
>DRTC01000472.1 GCA_011372345.1 Candidatus Cloacimonadota bacterium | reverse complement strand
CATCAGGAACAGGTCTGAACATATTATCAGTGAATAGGGCAGTCAATGCTTGATCTGTAATTGTTTTTGTAGGAAGAGCATAAGTTGAATCAGCACCAAGAACGCGATCAGTAACATAGAGTTTTTCTTTGTTTTTCAAGGTTTTCAGAGCATCCTCAATAACCATATCGAAAGTTTCAGGATCGACAGGAATGTTGTTGGGAGAATCCCAATCGATCTGATCTTCATTTTCCGGTCGCTTCACGATCAGTGTATCTTTTGGGCTTCTTCCGGTTGATTCAACCGGAGTCCAGGTGTCGAGAGCTCCATTTGCGGACACGACTGCTTCCTTGTTTTCGACTGCTCGTCTGATCATTTCTTTCCTGGGAAGATTTTCCAGGATATGCGGATGTTGTTTCAAGATTTGTGACAATTCATCCATAAACCTCATACTTAGATTTTCGCTCATTTTTCCTCCTAATATATTTTTTATTGAAAAATCAATTTATTATATATTTAATAATCATTGATCGGATCGAAAAAAATAGAATTGTAAAATAAAACAAAAAAAAACAGCCGAATGACTGTTTTTTGAAAATGAAAAGTTATTTTGTTAATTTCTTTCAGCGTAAACACTGACGAACTTCTTTCCTGCTTTTTTGGTTTCATATTTGACGAAACCATCGATCAGGCTGAAAAGTGTATGATCATTCCCCAAACCGACATTAAGTCCCTTGCGGATTTTTGTCCCTCTTTGACGAACCAGGATGTTTCCGGCGAGAACCTGCTGCCCACCATATTTTTTTACACCGAGATATTGCGGATTACTGTCTCTTCCGTTCCTACTGCTTCCGACTCCTTTTTTATGTGCCATTATCTTTACTCCAAAATATATCTAATTTATGATATCTTTAATTTTGATTTCTGTGTAATTCTGTCTGTGACCCTGTTTTTTCTCATAACCTTTTCTTCTTTTTTTCTTAAAGACAATTATCTTTTTATCCTTTTTATGAGCGATTATTTCAGCGATCACTTTTGATTTTTCGATTATCGGTTTTCCGACAACTGTGTCATTATCATTTTTCAGGAACAGGACTCGATCGAGTTCTATTTCAGTTCCGATCTCTTTATTTTTCAAAAAGGGAACTTCTAAAGTCTGATCTTTTTCCACTCTAAATTGAGTTCCTTTAAAGTCAACTACTGCATACATTTCTGTCTCCTTAAAACACTTCCAACAAATTATAGAAAATCAAAGAATTGATTACTTATTTCTGTGTCAAGTATTATATTTTGAAGTTATTTCCTTATTATCTTTGAGAGAAATAATCTGAAACTTATCAAATTCAATCTTGTTGTCTGATACTATTTCAATTTCATTCTCAAAGTGCTGAAGAAAGTCGGAATTCTCTTCAAAAAAAGTTTTTACATTTTTATGTACGACGATTTTTAAAGGAACATCTTTTAAGAAATATTCTGCTCTTTTTAACCAGCGTGAAATCCTGACAGCAACAGAATCTTTAGATAAAAGACGACCACTGCCGTTACAATAAGGACATTGTTCGGAATAGGTCAGAAGTAAACTCGGTCGTGTCCTTTTTCTTGAAATTTCGATAAGCCCTAAAGGGCTGAACGGGAATACTCGATTTTTTGCTCGATCTCTTTTTAAGGAACTTTTCAGCACATTATAAACTTCTTCTTTATCAGATTCGCTTTTCATATCAATGAAATCTGCAACCATAATACCACTCAAATCCCTTAACCTGATTTGTCGTGCTATTTCATAAGCTGCTTCGATATTTGTTTTTGTGATCGTATCTTCATAATGGCTGATTCCGGTAAAACTTCCGGTATTGACATCTATCGCAACTAAAGCTTCCGTTTGCTGAATAGTTATATTACCACCACTTGGTAAATTAATTCTGGAGTAGAATATTTCTTCTATTTCTTTTTCAATACCATAAGCATCAAAAATTGGAGAATCCTCATTATAAAGTTCGATTCGTTTTACAAGTTCGGGTGAAACATCTTGCAGCCTGGAAATAATTGAATCTCGTAATTCTCTATCATCAACGACCAATCTATCGATTTTAGAACTGAATAGATCCCGGACAAGAGTGAATGACAAGTCATTCTCATCAAAAACACAGACAGGAGCCTTTGCATATAGAAGTTGTTTTTCGATTAATTTCCAGGTTTTATTAAGACCATTCAATTCTTGGATAAAATCCTCTTCGGAAATTCCATCAGCTTCTGTTCTCACGATGACTCCAGTGTTTGGAGGTATTACCGATTCGAGAATTGCTTTTATTCTCTTTTTTTCGGAATTTGAAGTAATTTTGCGGGAGAGAGCAATTTTATTGTTTTTAGGTGCAAATACTAAAAATTTTCCGGGGAGCGATAATTTACAAGTTAGCCTTGCACCCTTTTTCCCTAAAGGTCCTTTTTTAACTTGAACTGCTATTTCTTCACCCGGAATTAATATTTGATCAATTCTTGCAGAATTATTTGAAAAGAAAATTTTTTTTTGACTTGCTGTCAGAAAATTTGGATCAAGATCTTTAAAATGCAGAAATGCCGTTCTGTTCAAACCAATTTCAACGAAAGCAGCACCCATTCCGGGAAGAACATTTTTAATTATTCCTTTATAGATATTACCTATAACAAGTTGTTGTTCCTTTTTTTCGGTAAACAACTCAACTAACTTGTTATCCTCCAAGATAGCAATGCGCTTCTCAAAAGAATGAACATTTACAATTATTTCATTAAACATTGATTTCCAAACTCCAAATTTAAGAAGAATAATGTGATTTTCCAGTCAAGCATTTTCTTTCTAACTTTTACTTGACACGATAATAAATGGAAAAAATATGTGCCAACTTATTGTTGCGAGGTGGAGCAGTCTGGTAGCTCGTCGGGCTCATAACCCGAAGGTCGAAGGTTCAAATCCTTCCCTCGCTATCGTTTTATTGATAGTTTAGGAT
>DRTC01000471.1 GCA_011372345.1 Candidatus Cloacimonadota bacterium | reverse complement strand
TTCATCATTTACAATTAACATAAACTTTAATTTTACCTTTTCCTTTGGAATTTTCCAAAGCTTTGCCTATAATTCCGATCATCCAACTATCTGTTTCTTGGATAGAACGTGCTTTGCCTGTATTCCCGGAAACAGTTAATTTCTGACCAATCTTGATATTCTCGCGAGAATCTACTTTCACATCGGCAGGACCAACAATTATGATGGAAACATATTCTCCTCGGTGAGCATTTCCTTCCGCAAAACGGAAGCTTCTCGTATAAACAGTTTTACCGTCTTTTTCATCTGCTTCTTCACGTTCATAGACTTTGTATTCAACTACTCCGATTACTGCCGCAGAATTATTCCTGTTTGCTTTTTTTACTTTGATGATCGGAATATCCGAATCTGCAACCGATTCATCATTATAACCGGTAAGACAAACGATGTCGCCGTTCTCCAATTCTTCTGATCCTGTATTCAAGCCGATATTGTTGATCGTTCTGGTAGTAATATTACTTCCTTGAATTTTATCGGGTGTGTTAAAACCCCATTCATCGTTAGTATCACTAGTCTGAGCATAAACTCCATCATCGCTTGCCCAGAAATCACCGCCATCATCGACTGCATTTGCCGATGAGAAACCGTCATTTCCAGCATAAGAAATATAAAAGCCATCTGAGCCTGAGGAATTTACAAAAACTCCATTATCTCCGGCAGATACAACAGCAACACCATCATCACCGGCAGATTGCACAACAAAACCGGAATAAGCGGCATATCCGACTTCAACTCCCATATTATCCGCTTGACCAACATAGAGTCCGTTTCCTTCTGCTCCGGCAACTTCAAAACCGTTTTTGTAATTACTTGTTAATTGTGTACTCGGTGTTCCTGCATTATAAACACTTACACCATCTCTGCCGACAGAATTAATATATATTCCATCATAATCCGCTCGCCCAACATAGAATCCGTTTCCTTCCGAACCGGATACTGCAAAAGCATTTTTATCTGTACTTGAATTTTCTGTACTTGGTGTTCCTACATGGTAAACATTGAAACCAGAATCATCTGCAGAATTTACAAAAACTCCATTGTCTCCGGCAGATACAACAGCAACACCATCATTACCGGCAGATTGCACAACAAAACCGGAATAAGCGGCATATCCGACTTCGACTCCCATATTATCCGCTTGACCAACATAGAGTCCGTTTCCTTCTGCTCCGGCGACCTCAAAACCGTTTTTATAACTACTTGCTAATTGTGTGCTTGGTGTTCCGGCATTATAAACTTTAAATCCATCTGTTCCGGCTGTCTGCACATAAACACCTTCTGCTCCAGAGGAAAAAACAGACATTCCCTGATTATCTGCAGTTCCCACGGCAATACCATTATAATCTGCATCGAGAACATAAATTCCAGTTGTAACCGAATCGATCCTGATACCTTGATAACCGCCGTTTATCTTGATAGCATCACCATTTGACGGATTTGCATTTTTGATCGTCAATGTTGCCCCGGAAGTATTTGCTGTCATTGTATCAGGTCCGGTGGAATGAATGAAGGTCGTATCATAAATACTTGTAATCCCTGTTAATCCGGAACCGTCTCCAATAAAAGCAGTTGCAGTCATAGCTCCGCTGATATTCACATTTCCGCTTCCATCCTGCTGGACTAATCCGGATATCGGAACTCCGCTGATCGTACTGGTAGTATCGGAATTCGTCGAATGTTTTGATTTTTCCGACATTCTGGAATAAGGAACCGATAGGATCCGTTTCCTCGGAGACATTTCGTCAACTTCTCCTGAAACTCGAAAAGTGATCCACAATTCCGGATTATCGAGAAGATCATAAGGAAATGGAACGAAGCCGCCCAATTCCGCATTGAAAATTCCGTCATTAACCGGAACAGCGATATGAAGTTCTTCCCAAGCCGGAGTTCCTCCGGTTTCCATATCATAAATCCTGAATGTCAGATCGACTGAGGAATTTACCGGTAATCCATTTGCATCTTTTAAAGCTCCCTGGAAATTGATCATTTGCGGCACCTCCGCAAAACTCGTTACGAACAAACTCAACATCATAACTAAGCTGAAAATAATCTTTTTCATTTTTCTTTCCTCCTGAATTTTGACTCTTAATATAGCAATCTGTGTGCCATATTTTTGGATATTAATTTTAAAGAAATATTATCATTAACTTACTTAATTTTAAACAGATTAGATAACCTACATTTTCTCAGCAAGATTTTTTCAACGGCAAGATATTATTTCATCTGAAAGAATTAATTGCAAAAAAAATCCTCTCCGACCATAAGACTGGAGAGGATTTCGAGGGGGAATTGTTTCACTCATTAAAATCCAATACAGAAATCCCACACGTAAATTGGATACTGCATTGACCATCTAAATTCTGGTGTGTACACAACGCTACCAGATGGATTGGTAATTCTTAATGTTACTTCTCCACAATATTGTAAAAGGTCATAAAATATCGGTTCCGTTACATTGCTGAAACCAAAGTAATAATAACCACCTGAATTTGTATTCGAGTAACCACAGAAAATCCATTGTCCATTCTCCGGATTAAGTACTTCTAAATTTAAAGTTACACCGTATGCTGGAACTTCTACGACTTCAAATTGAATAGGTTCAAAATACCATTGATATGGATCTTCTAACGGCAATTCAGGACCGATAATTTCGATTTCATATCTTGTTACGATACCTTCTGCAATATCGGTATTTGCATTTAAAGCTTGTGCCATCAAGAAAAATGCTAAAATGGCAATTACGAATGTGATTGTTACTGTTCGTTTCATCATAACCTCCAATTTTATTTGTTAATTTGAACAAGCATTTGATGTACCATTCGGATATTTTGAATTTCTACAAGAATTAACTCATTGAGAGATAGATAGTTAGGTTTGGATAGTCTATGCTGTGTTATGATTTCATAAGCAATAAATCCTTTCTAAATGCAAGAATATATTTCAGTCAATCAAAATTAATTTAGCATCTCTCTGACAAGGATAATCTAATCGCTTTATTTTAAGGTAGTTGTATAGCCCCAGGATAATTATTGACAAAATATGGAATTATTCAAATTTATCCCACAAAGAAACACGAAGTTATTAAAAACATTTAGTGTTATTTTGTGTTATTGGTGGCTAAATTAAGGAGAATCAAATGGAAACAATCAATCAATTTCCAGGAAAGTTTAAAAAAGTTAAATTACATCAGGAAACAGCTAACAGTTCTATCTTCTTCGCTTTTGATATGACAAGCAAACAGGAAGTAGCAATCAAATTTATTCCCCAATCATCTTCCTTTTATCAAGGTGTTTTCGATGAATTCAAGATCTTGTTCCAGTTTAAACATCCAAATTTGGTGGAAGTTATCGATTTCGGCAAGATCGAGAAAAAGGGAATTTATTATACGATGCCGAAGTATCATAAAATCGATCCGGTTGAATATTGTAAAAAGAATAAGATCAAAGGTTTCCTCAATATTTTCTTCCAACTTTTATGCGGATTGCATTTTCTTCATCAAAGAGGAAAGCATCACGGTGATCTGACCTTGAATAATATATTCGTAACTGAAGAGGAAGGACAATTGAGTGTTAAAATAACAGATTTCGGGCTTTCTTCATTGATCGCTGCGGATAAAATATCTGATATTTCCGGAACAGCAAAATATCTTGCTCCAGAGCTGTTGATTGGAAAAGCTACTTCCTCGATAAACAGGCAATCTGATCTTTATTCCCTGGGTATTGTTCTTTACGAGATCATTAGTGGTAAACCTCCCTTTTCCGACAAAGATGTGATCAAGTTAATGGAAGATCAGATTTGCAGGAATATCCCCCAATTAAAATCTCTTTTTTCAATAGAAGCGGGAATTACAGATATGATCTATAAACTTCTGGAAAAAGAACCGGCAAAAAGATTCCGGGATTGTCAACAGGTTCTGGAGAAATTACTTCCATTTATCAATAAATATGAGATGAAGAAGGAGGAAGACAGTTTTTTCTGGAAAAATGTTCTGCTTGAAATGAGAAAAAATAAAAAGATCGATTTTATTTTTTATCGAAGGAAAGTGATAAATTCGCTTCATAAAAAAATAAATTCAGTTTTTAGAAACGAATCCAAATCAATTTTTTTACTGCTTGGAGACGAATCTAACTGTCTACAAGATACGATCTTGTATCTGACTTTTGAGATGAAAAAAGAGGGAAAGAAGGTAATTTTCCTGAAAAAAAATACTTTTGATTTAATGAAGACCGAAGAGATAAAATCAAATATTCTAACTGAAATAGAGCTTGAGCAGAAAAATGTAAAAGAAGATATTGAAAAAGCAAAAGCAGGTTTTCCCAGATCTCAAATTATTTTAGTAATTCCCGAATTATCAGTTTTTCAGGAAAATTTTAGAAGTATATTAAAATTTATCGAGGATAATCCGAAGTTGAAATTGCTTACTGCTGTAAATTCCAATGATCCTGCATTTGATTTTTCAAATCATAAAAAAATTCAGATAAATCAGTTAAAACCTATGTCCAACGAAGAAATGGAAGAATATCTCGAGTTGAGTTTCGGAGTAAAAATCCTTCCTGAAAAACTTCAGGAAATTATCCTCAAAAACAGTGCCAGGAATATTACGATCCTCGATCAATTCATAGATCTTTATATCGAACAGGATGTGATCTCATACCGTAATTTGAAATGGTTTTTTGACCTTTCTAAATTAAATCCGGAGCTGATTCCGGAAGGAATCGAAAACAGGTTCAAGCTGGATTTTTCGAAACTTCAAACCAAGCAAAAAGACTTCCTATCCCTGCTTTCTTTATGGAAGGAGAATTTCGAACTCAAGGAAATTTCAGAGATCGAACAAATTTCTTTGATCAAAACAACCGACCAGATCAATAATTTGAAAGAAAAAAAAATCTTGATTCAACCGAGCAAAAAGATCAGCTTCCGTTATCCATTCCTGCCAAGGTTAATTCAACAAACCAGTGATCCCTCAGTGCTGAAAAAACAGAGCGAAAAAATCAGATCATATTTAACAAGGAAATCTAAAATATCTGATGAAGAAGAGATGTTGCTATTCGAGATAAATGCTGATCTAAAAAATTGTGGGGAAATGTTGCTTCTTGCTTCTCAAATTTCAAAAAAAGATAATAAGAATATGGATAAATTACTCCGGATCGGAAACAAAATATATGAAAATAAAACAAAACTTAATAAATCTAATGCTGATGAGTTCCTGTTAATTTTAAACTATTTTGTCTGGGCTTTGGAAAAAAACAGTGAATATGAAAAAGCGATCGAAGTTTTTAATTTCCAAAACAAAAATTCAGAGTTATGTTCTGATCAAAACCTTAAAAATGAAATATTCGTCAGAAATCTTTATTTTCTGAACCGGAAAGATTCTTTTCAGGAAGTTGTCGATATCTTCTTGAAAAATAAGATGATGATCTCAAAATTTCCGAATCCGCAGAGAGTTCGAGCATTACAGCATATTTCGTTTGCCTATAAAATGATCGATAAAATAGACGACCAAAAAAAACTTTTAACTGAAATTCTTCAAATCTGTAAAAAAACAAAAGATGATTCTCTTCTGAACCAGGAATTTACAGCCTTGGAAGATTATGGTTTTGCTGAATATTTATCAGGGAATATCAAGAAAGCACTTTCTTTATTTAAACAAGGCGCTCAGATTGCTGAAAAACTGAAAAACCGAGCTGGAAGTGCTTATATTCACTGTCGAATGGCAAGTATGTATATCGATCTCTTTAAACTTGAAGAAACCTTGAAGCAATTGAAAGTAGCAACGAAAATAATGAAAAAGTGCAAAGTTAAATATCCATTACTCGTGCTTAACAATACTTATGGAAATTATTATCTGGCAAAAGAGCATTACTGGCAGGCTTTGAAAAAATATCATGAAGCGTATCTTCTTTTCAAGGAACAAAATGAAGACTGGTCTGTTCCCCTCGTAAATAAATGTCTGCCTTTGAACAAATTAGGATATTATCGTCAAGCCATCGATTGTTCTGAGAAAGCGCTCGATTATAAAATAAAAAATAATCAAATCGGTTTATTCGGACTTTGGAAAAGCTACCAGATGATCTCATTTTATTATCTCGGGAACAAGAAAAAAGCAGAAGAAATTTTTTCCGAAATAAAAAAAATGGAAAAGGAGAGAAAAATTTCCCTGACCTTCAATGCTCATCTTTACCAGGCTTATTTTTCCTTATTAGAAAAAAACTACCCAGCAGCAGAAAAGCAGATCAAATTCCTGCAGAAAAATTTTGCTGATAATGATGATGATACGGTTGAGAATTCTAATAACTTCCTGCTGGCAAAATTATATTTTGAAAAAAGTGAATTGAGAAAAGCAAATAAACATATCTCGCTCGTGATCAAAAAATTCGAGAAGATCAAGACCTCTGAATTTGAAAACCAGGAACTTTACTTGCTTGCTTATCAAATAAAAAAGGCAGCTTTCAAAAAAAATTTGATCACAGAAAATTATAAGAAATTCCTGCAGACTGCAAAGGAAATTCTCACTGATAAAATCGAGAATCTTCCGACAAATAAGATGAAAGAGCATTATTTAAAGAAATATTTAAACAAAGAAATTATAAATTTTTATGCAGATGAATTCGAGGGAAAAGAAAAAATATTTAAAAAATCAGGTTTTGATATGCTCGAGATCATCGAAGAGATGACCGAGATCATTTCCAAAGTAACTGATAAAAAGAAACTTTTCACGAAAATATTGGAATTGGCTGTGAAAGTTACGAAAGCTGAAAGAGGACTAATTCTAACAAGAAATTCTGAAACCGGAAATGCTGAAGTTGAATTTTCTTACCAGATTAAAGATGATTCATTGTCGGATATCACATCGGTAAGCCAACAGATTATTAAGCAGGTTCTGGAAAAGAAAAAAGAAGTTTATCACACAGATGTGAAAAAAAATAAATCTTTTGATCAATATCAGAGTTTTGTGAATTTAAAGATCGAATCGGTAGTCTGTCTTCCGCTTTTGATCCATAATCAAGTTCTGGGAACAGTTTACCTTGATAGCCGGAGTCTGCTGGCATTCACTCCGGAAGAAATTCAGTTTTTGCATATTTTTGCTCAAATCGCAGCTTCAGCAATCGAAACTTCTGATAATTACTGCCAATTAAAACTGGAAAAAGAAAAATTATCAGGTTATATGGAAAGTTCGGCAAACCGGAAACACCCGTCAATCATTGGGAATTCTACTAAAATGGAGGAATTATTTAAGAAAATTGAGCAGATCAGCAGAACGGATGTGAATGTCTTGATCGAAGGAGAAAGCGGAACAGGGAAAGAACTCGTTGCCAGGGAAATTCATAGATTGAGTAAAAGAAACAATAAGCCTTTCATTCCTATCGATTGCGGAAGTCTGTCCGAAGATATTATTGAGAGCGAACTTTTCGGTCATCTGAAAGGAGCATTTACCGGGGCTTTGATCGACAAAAAAGGACTTTTCGAAGAAACAAATGAAGGCACACTTTTTCTGGATGAAATCTCTAATATATCGCTGGGAACACAGGCAAAATTATTGCGTGTTATTCAGGAAGGGGAAGTTAAAAGGTTGGGTGAAAATTTCGTCCGAAAGGTGAATGTCAGAGTTCTTGTTGCTTCCAATATTCCCTTGCAGAAACTGGTTGCAGAAGGAAAGTTCCGGCAGGATTTGTTCTACCGTTTATCGATTTTCCCGATCACTGTTCCCAAATTGAATGAAAGGGAAAATGATGTGATTATACTGGCTCAACATTTCCTGAAATATTTTACTGCTCTTCACAATCGAAATATTCCAGCTTTGACGGATGATGCACTTCAAAAAATAGCGAATTATGATTTTCCCGGTAATGTCAGACAATTACAGAATGAGATAGAACGAGCTGTTATCATGTTCAATGAATATGGAAAAGCTTTACCTGGAAGTTTTTTTGATCACCTTTCTACTGATGAGAAATACCTGGAATTGGCATCTAATATATCTGAAATAACAAATTTCGCAGAAACCGTTGATAAATTCAAATTGAAATTGATCGAAGATGCCCTGAAAAAAGCAGACAAAAATTGGACGAAAGCGGCAAAATTATTGGGATTATCAAGGCAGAATTTGAGCCAGATCTATAAAAGGTTGAAGTAGTTCGGAACTTCTTGTCCGGTTTCTAACGGATTGTTCCGGAAATCTCAATCAGAACAAATTTACAGTAATAAAAAAGCCCGGAATTCAAAATGAATCCCGGACTTATTTCTTATTTCGGTTGTATTATCAGTTTAGTTAGTTCGATAGAATTCAATTCTTCTATTTTTAGCTCGACCTTCTGCCGTATCATTAGGAGCGATTGGTTCAGCTTCTCCATAACCTTTCGAAGTCAATCTCAAAGGATCGATTCCCTGATTAACCAGGTATTGTTTGACTGAATTTGCTCTACGGTCGGATAGACCAAGGTTGTATTCGTCTGAACCCATGCTATCCGTGTGACCTTTGATCATCAAAGTCATTTCAGGATAATCTTTAAGAGTGCGAACAACTTTCATCAGAACCTCTTTTGCTCCAGCAGTAAGTTCGGCACTGTTGAATTCAAAGTTGACACCTTCCAGAATTATGGGAGCATCCTTCTTGAAGATAACTTCAGGAACTGTATCAGGACAACCATCTTCGTCTTCATATTCATTGAAGGTTTCAGCTTCGTTCGGACAATCATCGTTAACATCGAGAATACCATCACCATCATTATCCGGATCAGGGCAACCATCTTCGTCTTCAAATCCGTCAAAATCTTCTACTTCACCCGGACAGCTATCATCAGTGTCTAATATACCATCGCCGTCCATATCGAGTTCGGGGCATCCGTCTTCATCTTCGAATCCGTCAAAATCTTCCGGATCATCAGGACAAGCATCATCTTTATCGGGAATACCGTCCTGGTCATTATCAAGATCAGGACAACCATCTTCATCTTCAAATCCGTCTTTGTCTTCCGCATCGTTCGGACACTGATCATCTACATCGAGAATTCCATCACCGTCATTATCTCGATCAGGACAACCATCAGCATCCTGATAACCATCAACATCTTCAGGTTCTGTCGGACAACCATC
>DRTC01000470.1 GCA_011372345.1 Candidatus Cloacimonadota bacterium | reverse complement strand
GGAGAGATATTAATTATAAAAAACAAAATTAAGAAATAAAGAATTAAAACAATAAAATCAAAAAATAACAAAAAGATTAGTCTGATATTAGACTAAACACTGATCTACAAAGGAGCAAAAATGAACAAACCAAAATTAATAATTATTTTACTAATTCTCATATTTACATTCCTATTCACAGAAGACAATTTCCACTTCGCAATTCTCGGAGACAGAACCGGGGGAGCAGATCAGCAGGAATTTGAAAAAGTCGTCAAAGAAATGAGTGCTATGCGACCGGATTTTGTTGTAACTGTCGGAGATTTTGCGGAGGATGGAAGAAATCCTGAAGATTATGATGTTCCCCTGGAAACAATGAAAGTTTTCGATTGTCCGGTTTATTATACTCCCGGTAATCATGATATTTATGATGAGAATTCCGCAAAGATATTCACAGAAAAAACAGGGAACGATCCTTATTATTCCTTTGATCAGGGAAATACTCATTTTATCATTATGGATAATTCGACAGTTTCTAAATATGAAGATATCGAAGAGAACCAGAGAGACTGGATCATCGATGATCTGGCAACTAACCAGGATAAAACCAATATCTATGTTTTCATGCATAAACCTTTCTGGGCAGATGGTATTGCTGATGGTAAAGAAGATTTCATGCATGATATTTTCAAAAAATATAATGTTGATGCGGTTTTCACCGGACACTGGCATCAATATGCATATAATGAATTTGACGGGATCGAATACTTTCTTGTCGGAAGTTCCGGTGGTTCATTTCCATACAAAGATGATAATATGGGAATGTTCTATCAATATATGTGGTGCAAGGTGGAAGGAGACAGACTTTATACTAACCTGATCAAATCCGGGAATATGTTCGAGAAAGAACTGGTTACGATCAAGGAAGAGCAATTATCATACAGAATTCCCCATAAATTCATTCAAACTAAAAGCAATATTACTGATGAATCCAAACCGGAAGAAATAACTGTCGAATTAATGATCTCCAATCAGACAGAGAAGATTATTAAGGAGAACATTATTATCGAGCATGATTATAACTGGATAATTACGGAAAAAGAATTTCCCGTGAAAATAAATCCCGGTGACACTTTGAGGAAAGAGTTCGATTTTGTGCAAATAACCAACCTCTTCCCTCTTCCGAGGATCAAATTCTATTATCCTTTTGGCAGGGACAAGAAATACAAATACGATAAACCGATTGAAATTCAGAGGAAAATTGAATGTGTAAAAGTTGATAATATTCCAAAGATAGACGGCAGGATTTCTAAAGCTGATGAAGAAAAAGTTTCTGTTATTACGGAATTTGCAGATGAAGATGGAAATTCCTCAAAAATAAAAACCACGAAAACTTTCTTTATGCAGGATGATGAATTCCTGTATATTGCCTGTTATTGTGCCGAACCTTTGATAGACAATTTAAAAGCAGATTTTACAGAAAGAGACGAAGAAGTTTATTACGATGATTCATTGGGATTTCTGATATCTGCGGATGGAAATATTATTTACCAGCTTTATGTGAACCCGAATGGTGCTGTCTGGGATATGAGAACAGACCTGCAAAAACATGAATATGATAAAGATTGGAACGGTAACTTTGAAATTAAAACCGCAGTTTATAAAGATAATTGGATTGCAGAGATAATAATTCCTCTGGCTGAAATTGGCTGCACAAAAGACATGGAAGAATTAAAAATAAACTTCAGGAGATACAGACCATATAATGATGAAGATGCTTTCTTTATCCCGGAATGGAGTTATGATTCTGTTAATAAAGGGAAGATGGTGTTGGAATAGGATTTTATCAAAAGTTCACTGCAGTAT
>DRTC01000469.1 GCA_011372345.1 Candidatus Cloacimonadota bacterium | reverse complement strand
TCTAAAAAGGTCAAATTCAATAAAATTAGAAACCGTTAAAACGGTTAATACTTTTTCCTGTTTCATTAACCACCAACTTAAGTTGGTGGTTAATAAGAAGATAGAGGTCATTAACCGATTCATTAGTTTCCGAATTTCGGGCAAAATTTCATACATCTTCCAAATTATTGCCTTTTTTTTAGAGTGGACTCAATTATTGCATATTAAAATTGATAACAGATTCCAATAACTAAATTTTAAACAATTACAAAAACTTTCGTCTATTTTTCCAGTGCAGCGGTTGCAAATTCTCGATTTCATTGTTTCCTCCTTTGGATATTGGAACGATATCTTCGATTATCCAACCATAAATCGAATGAGGATTTCCATAATCATCTCTTTTGATCCAATCACCGAAACGATCTTTCCTGATAATATCGGGATTAATATCAAAGATAACATTTCCCTTTTTCCAGATTTTCCTGATCATTGCCGGATCAAAATTTTCCTGCATTATTTTTTCCCGGTCTAACATGATTTTCTCCTTAGCCGCTTCAAAATCCAAACTTACCAATCCCGATGTATCGGGATCATGAAATTTTCAAAATTACTGTTTCTCCTCATTCCCAAATTTTTTTTGGGAATGCAATTGCTGAAAAGTTTTACTTTGATTTTTTGTGCGAGAAAGTATTATTCGAATGCTGAACTTTTTCAGAATGAATGTTTCCGGTCTCGGAACAAGTTCCGAGTTACTGTTCGAATAGGAGAAATTAGAGATTCTGCATAATTCAATTTCTAACTCACCCTCATTCCCTCTCTTCAAAAAGAGGGATGATTTCGTTTTCCCCTTCTCTCTGCAAAAGAAGGGATTAGGGGATGACTTCGTTTTCCCCTTCTCTTTGCAAGAGAAGGGGTTAGGGGATGAGTTGCATAATTTGATTTTCTGTTTTTTCTCATAATTCTCAAAAACACCCAATTACGCAGAACTCATATAGGGGGAATTAGAAGATCAAGGTGATCCCTCCAACCGATGTATTCTGCCGGAGGGATCTTTTCCAGAGGGTACTGGAGAACAGGGCTTATCATTTATTCATTCAGAGCAAATTTAATAGAATCAAAAAGCTCATTATTATTAAAAGGCTTGAGCAGGTAAGCGGAGGGATCAATACTATGAACCTTTTTATAAGTTTCTTCGTCAGCATTGGCTGTCATAAAAATGATCGGGATATTCATTTGTTTTTTTATCTTGGAAGCAGCTTCGATACCGTTCATCTTTCCGGCAAGCTTAATGTCCATCAGAACCAGGTCAGGTTTCTGCCTGCCTGCCATGATGATCGCTTCTTCAGCATAAGCCACCACAGCCACGATTTCATAACCGTTTCCTGATAATATCATCCTGATATCTTCAGAAACGATGATCTCATCTTCAACGATCATTATTTTTGACACATTTCCCCCTTGATTGATTTGCTAACTAACCATTTTGAACATTCTTTGAGTTGTAATTCTTCCTTCACACCAGTGTTTAATTCTACTCCGTCTGATGCACTCGTGACAGAAAACACCACTCAGAGGTTTTGTCGAGAGCCTGACGACATTTTTTCCTTTTGGAAAGTATGAACAATCCTCTATCCAGTGCCAGATATCTTCCATTTTATTTCTTCGATATTCACGCATTTTTCCATCCTTTTCTTTCTTCCTGTTTATTATTCATAAACAACATAGGTCTTGCCTTTATAACGAACGATCGTATAACCCTGTCCTACTTCCAGGATTTCATATTCCTTACCTTCCAGTTCTTTCCAGGTGATTGGCGGGTATTGTCCCGGATCATAGCAGTAATAGACCTTTTTCCTTTTTTCCTTAAAATGTTGTTGACCGAAAACCAGATAAACCATTTTTGGATATGGTTGCTGGTTGATAAAAATTCTTTCCATAATTTTTTTCCTCCTTCTATATAAGTATACGGATGAGAAAAAAAAATGGGACGGAATCAGGGTTATTTCATATTAAAATAAGAAATTACAATGAAGACTCCCTGAGGAGTATATTGATGGATGTAAAAGAATATAAAAAAATAACGAATCTTGCTGCTTCCACAATTATGAAATTCATTACAGATGCCGATGATATAAGGGATCTATCACATACAGTAGCAATTAAATATTTCCTGAATGAAAAATCTATTGATAAAAAAAATGAAAATAATTGGATATATACCTGTGCCAAAAATGTCGCTATCGATCTTAAAAGAAAAAAGATAACTGAAGAACAAGTCGCTTCTACCAGCTTTGAAGATTATGAGAATGTGATCACAAAGACCATCCTCGATAAAAAAAAAGATGTCTCTCTTAAGGAAATCCTGGCAGAATATGGGAAATCTCTGAATTTTCAGGAAAAACAGCTGATCGAACAGTATGTAAATAATGGATATAAAGTCAAAAAACTCTGGCAGGGGAAAAGGATCACTTATGATGCCTTAAGAAAAAGAGTCTATCGTCTGAGAAAAGAAATTTTGGCAGAATATAATAAACAAAAGGGTATGATCGCCTCAGAATCGATCGTAGGTGCAAGGTTGCACGAAAATATCCTTTATTTTATCAAACAATTTAAAAAAGCAATGCTGGAAAACTCTATAGACAAAATATCATTCTACATCAGAGATTGTGAAAAACCTGTTGTTTTGCCGGATTTCAATATTAATGAAATTATTGAATATGATATTTGTCTGATCGATGACCAAAAGTATAGGATCTTTGTATATCATCTGAATAAAAAAAATACTTTCGATTGTTTTATCACTGAATTTGAAGTTTATAATCTGAATTCCATCAAGATCGTTGATTTTCCTCATAAACCTTCCCGCATAATCCAATTCAACGA
>DRTC01000468.1 GCA_011372345.1 Candidatus Cloacimonadota bacterium | reverse complement strand
TTATTTATGAGTAGAGCGTGTTTGATCAATTCGTCCATTTTACTTCCGGAAGATTTAATTCTGAAATTCCTGATCTTCAAATGCAGTTCTTTATTTTCGGATAAAATTTTCTTCATTTTTTCCATTACTTTGAATTGCGGAGTATTCAAGAACCTGCCGATCTCATCAAATTCCTCTTCCATTACTTTCACATAATTTTCTGCTCGTTCTCCGGTTATAGCTTCGATTCTGCGGATTCCGGCAGCGATCGAGGATTCGGAAGTTATCTTGAAAAAGCCAATTTCTCCAGTAAAATTCAGATGAGTTCCACCGCAAAGTTCTTTGGAAAAATCTCCGATGGAAACGACGCGAACTTCTGCATCATATTTTTCTCCAAAAAGAGCAGTTGCTCCCTCTTTTTTCGCATCATCGATATTTTTATATTCAGTTTGGAGAGGAATGCATTCGCGGATTTTCTGATTAACGATTTTTTCCACAAAATCCAGTTCCCGTTTGGTAACCTGTTGGAAATGAGTAAAATCAAAACGCAGATGTTCTGAATTCACAAGAGAACCTTTTTGTTGGACATGATCACCCACAACTTCTCTTAATGCTTTATGGAGAAGATGAGTTGCAGTATGATTACGAGCGATATTTTTCCGATAGTCACTCTCGATAATTGCTGTAAATTCCTGCTCATTGATCTCTCCTGAAACAAGTTTTCCAAGATGGATCCAAACATCATTTTCCTTTTGCACATTTGTGATCTTTATTTCACATTCATTATTAAAAATTCTTCCAATATCTGCAACTTGACCTCCGGATTCAGCATAAAATGGAGTTTTATCGAGAACAATTTTAACATTATTCTCATCATCGATAAAATATTTTAGAATTTTACAGGAAGCGCTATTAAACTGATAGCCGACAAAATCTGTTTTTTTTGTGGATTGGAATTCTATCCAGTCTATTTCTTCGATATTCAGATCGAATTTTGCTGCATCTCGAGCGCGTTTTTTCTGCTTATCCATTTCTTTGTGAAAGCCTTGTTCATCGACTTCCAATCCTTTTTCTTCTGCCATAACTTTAGTCAGATCGAGTGGAAAACCGAAAGTATCATAAAGCATAAATGCGTCTTTTCCGGTAATGATCTTACTTTTTCCTTGAACTGTGTCCTTTGTCCCTTTTGTTATTTCCCTGAACTTCGTAATTCCATTATCGAGAGTCAGATTAAATCTTTCTTCTTCCGCTTTGATGATCAATTTAATATGAGATTGCTTTTCCTTTAGTTCGGAAAAATGATTTCCTAACAAATCCGCGACCGATTCGACAAGTTCATAAAGAAACGGTTTTTTCAGTCCAAGGATCCTTCCATGTCTAGCGGCTCGTCTCAATATTCTTCGCAAAACATATCCTCGACCTTCATTGGAAGGCATTCCGCCGTCAGCAAGAGCGAAACTCAAAGCCCGAATGTGATCGGCTATAACTCGATGAGAAGTTCCGTCATAATTAACTACTGAATGCACGGAGGACACGGAGTTTTGTTTTTGTTTATTTTGTGTCTTTTGTGCATTTTCGTGGCAATTGGTTTTATAATTAATTCCTGAAATTTCTGCAATTTTCTCGATGATCGGCATAAAAAGGTCGGTATGATAATTGGAATCAGTGTTTTGCAGAACCTGCACTATTCGCTCAAATCCTGCTCCGGTATCGACAAATTTGTTGGGAAGCGGATGCAGTTTTCCGCTTTCATCGCGATTGAACTGGATAAAAACCAGGTTCCAGAGTTCGATGTATCGATGGCAATCTCCATTCACTTTACATTTATGATTCGGATCATCCTGCAGATTGCAGAACTCGATCCCGCGATCGATATGAATTTCGGAACAAGGTCCACAGGGTCCGGTTGCTGCCATTTCCCAGAAATTATCTTTATCACCGTGAAATTCGATATGTGATGGATCGATATCAGTTTCTGTTTTCCAGAAATTATATGCTTCCTCATCGGTTTTGTGAACTGTTGCAAAGAGTTTATCTTTCGGCAGTTTCCAGATATCGGTAAGAAGTTCCCAAGCCCAGGTTATTGCTTCTTTTTTGTAATAATCTCCGAAACTCCAATTACCGAGCATCTCAAAAAATGTGTGATGATAACCGTCTTTTCCAACTTCTTCCAGATCGTTGTGTTTGCCGCCGGCACGAATACATTTTTGAGTATTAACAATACGCAGAAATTCAGGTTTCGTCTGTCCCATAAAGATATTTTTGAACTGGTTCATGCCGGCATTCGTGAAAAGTAAAGTCGGATCATCAATAGGAATGACGGGAGCAGACTTAACCGCTTTGTGATTTTTATCGATAAAAAAATCAATGAATTGCTTTCTGATTTCTTTGCTGCTTAACATATTTTTCCTCTTTTTCTAAACCGCGAATGAATACTAATTTACACAATTATCTTCTCCCCACGAATTACACGAAAGGTCGCGAAAAGAAATTAATATAATTTTGTGTTAGAAATTTTTAGACAGAGTAACTGTGTAAAGAAAAAAAGGTGAGTATATTAGGAAACTTGCCATTAAATCTTCAACTAAATGCGCTCTCTCAACAGGTCCCATCTTTAGGGCTTCTTCTAAAAAAGTTTTATGAGTTAGCATCGCCTAACCTTCTAATTCAAACTTTCCAAATTTCAGAAATTTGGCAAGTTTATATTTTTCCAACTGAATTGTTTGGATTACATATCAGTGTTTTTCATTGTTCTCTATGTTGAATTACAAATACTGCAACCGATAAAGATCATAATACAAACCTTCTTTTGCCAGCAATTCCTGATGTGTTCCTTCTTCACGAATTTCACCTTTATGCAGAACCAGAATGCGGTCAACATGCTGGATCGTGGAAAGCCGGTGTGCAATGATGATGGAAGTGCGGTTTTCCATCAGTTTTTTCAGAGCATCTTGAATGAGGATTTCGGTTTCCGTATCGATATTGGAAGTTGCTTCATCGAGTACGAAAATTGCCGGATCATATGCCAGAACCCGTGCAAAAGCGATAAGCTGTCGCTGTCCGACAGAGAAAGTCGCTCCACGCTCCATTACCGGATCGTTGTATTTTTGGGGAAGCTTTTCAATAAATTTGTGGACATTTACATATTTGGAAACCTGCTGCATTCTTTCCTCGGAAATTGTCTTGTCGTTCAAAACGATGTTCTCTTTGATCGTTCCGGAAAAAAGAAAAACATCCTGCTGCACGATCCCGATATTTCTCCGCAAATCTTCTAATGAATAATCCCGAATGTCTTTCCCATCTATTTTTATCTCCCCTTTTTGAAACGGATATAATCCCGAAATTAAACTGATGATGGAAGTTTTCCCTGAACCAGTATGACCAACCAGTGCGATCTTCTCACCTGCTTTCACTTTAAAGGAAACATTCTTCAAAACATCTTCATTTTCTTTATACTGCAGCCACACATTCTGGAATTCGATCTCGCCCCGAAATCCAATTTTCTTTTTCCTACTTGTCCGGGCGTAGCGCAGCGAAGCCTGATCTCCTGTTTCCCGTTTCCTATCTCCTTTCTCCTCTCTCCTATTTCCTTCTTCGACAGGTTTATCCATCAAATCAAATATTCTTTCAGAGCCGGACATCGCTGCCTGCAGGATATTGAATTTCTCGCTCAAATGATCGATCGGCTCGAAGAATCTGTCCACATAACTCATAAAAGCCATGAAAATCCCGAGCGTAATATAATTCTGCAAAACCTGTCCCAATCCGAACCAGACCAGAATAGCAACTGCAACTCGTCGCAGAGAATGAATGACAGGTCTGAAGGAAGCGAAGATTCGCATTTGGCGCATCGAGGCTTGATAGTATTCGTTGTTGATCTTTGCAAATTCCTTTTTCTTATGAGCAAGTCTATTGAAAAGCTGGATGATCTTCACACCGGAAATATCTTCAGATAAAGCGGAATTTATGCTCGCAATCTTCTTCCTTACAATCCGATATGCAACCCGAACTTTGTTTTTGAAAACGATCAAAAGTATGATCAGGAAAGGAAGGATAGTGAAGGTGACCAGAGCCAGTTTCCAGTTCAGGATGAGCATCATGATGATGATCCCGACCAGCACGAACATATCCTGAATGAGTTTGATGAGTCCTTCGCTCAACATTTCATCGAGAGTGCGAACATCGTTCGTCACGCGGGTTACCAGTCTCCCAACCGGATTTTTGTCAAAAAATGAAAGCGGCATTTTTTCGAGATGAGAAAAAAGTTTGAGCCGCAGATCATACATTGCATTTTGTGCTGCATAATTGACCGTAAAGATTTGAAAATAAGTAAACAAGAACTGCAAAAATATTATCCCGAAAAAGAGAATCCCGAACATCTTCAATTTTGAAATATCCGACGATCGGAGGATTTTCATTTCCTGTTTGGAAATTAGTCCTGAAGTTTTTAAATCATTCAAATCAGAGGATTGAATCGCCATTTTCTTTTCGGAAATTTCGATTGGTTCTATCTTACTCAAAATTCCTTTATTTTTTTCGGTATTATCCAGAACTAAAATATTCTGAAAAAATCTTCCGGATTTTTCTAATTCTTTGATTTCACCTTTTTCAAAATGATTGAGCTTTGTGTTTGAGAAAATCAGATAATACTTTTCCTTAAAATGAAAATCCTGAAATTTTATCTTTTTATATTTTTTGATAAAATCATCTTTTTCACTGGTTGATTCAAATTCGAGCAGACTTTTCCTGGAAGCGATCAGGTCATCGACCGCAACCTTTGTGATATACGGTAAAGTTAGTTCTGCCGCTGCGATGAGAAGCAAAAGAATAAATGAAATGAATACCAGAAACTTATAAGGTTTCAGGAATGCGATCAACCTTTTAAACAGAACTTTATCATACATTTTGTTCTGAATATCATCTTCGGAACCACCGTGAAAATGAGAATGTGGCATTTAGTTTTTCCTTTATTTTAACCGCAGATATATAACCTTGCGAATGGTTACAAGCAGAGGAATTCTTCTTGCTGAACCTTCGCAATGGTTGACATCGGAAAGCACCGACCATTACGGAGGTCTAATCCTATTGGAATATATGAAAGAGTTTTCAGGATTTTAAATCGTTCCTCGACCATCCGTAAGGTCTTGAGATCATTTTCCCAAAATCGAACCCAGATTTAGACCAGATTTAGAAATGACTCGACCGAATCGACAACAATTTTTTTTTCAGAAGAAATCTGTTCAAATAAATGTTTTTGTTTTTCCGTCATTTCGGAATTATATTTTGCTTCTATCAGAAAATTATCCGTCTTAAAATCTATTTCGATCCCATTTTGATAAACATAACAGGGGTTGAATTTTTTCATCTTAAAATACACTAAATTTTCAAAAACAGCACCTTTATCTCGAAATCCGGTGACCATATTCCTG